>NZ_JBKQOT010000728.1:0-9059 GCF_052145395.1 Roseiarcus sp. | reverse complement strand
GGCTCTGGATCATCGTGCTGGCGATCGTGGTCTTCGCCGGCTTGCAGATCGTGCTGCGCGCCACCAGCTTCGGCCTGCAGATGCGCGCCGTCACCCAGAACCGCCGCATGGCGGCGGCGATGGGCATTTCGACCGCCAGGATCGACATGCTCGCCTTCGCGCTCGGCTCGGGGGTGGCGGGGATCGCCGGCGTGGCGCTCTCCCAGATCGACAACGTCTCGCCGAACCTCGGTCAGGGCTACATCATCGACAGCTTCATGGTGGTGGTGTTTGGCGGCGTCGGCAATCTCTGGGGGACCGCGCTCGGCGCCATGATGATCGGCGTCGCCAACAAGATCCTCGAGCCGGTGATCGGCGCCGTGCAGGGCCAGATCGTGCTCCTGATCATCATCATCCTGTTCATCCAGAAACGGCCGCGCGGCATGTTCGCGCTGAAAGGTCGGGCGGTGGAAGCATGAGCCCGCAACTCGACCGCATCGGGCTGGTCTTCGTCGTCCTCTTGGCGGCGGCCGCGATCGTCGTGCCGGTCCTGTCGCTCGCGACGGCCGCAAACTCGCCGTTCAACATCCCGCCCTATCTGGTGCAGCTCTTCGGCAAGTACCTGTGCTACGCCATCCTCGCCGTCGCGCTCGACCTCGTCTGGGGCTATTGCGGCATCCTGTCGCTCGGCCACGGCGCCTTCTTCACCCTCGGCGGCTACGCCATGGGCATGTACCTGATGCGCCAGATCGGAACGCGCGGCGTCTACGCCAACCCGATCCTGCCCGACTTCATGGTGTTCTTGAACTGGAAGGCGTTGCCGGTGGCGTGGTGGGGCTTCAACTGGTTCCCCTACGCCATGCTGATGATCGTGCTGGTTCCCGGCCTTCTGGCGCTCGCCTTCGGCTGGTTCGCCTTCCGCTCGCGCGTCACCGGCGTCTATCTCTCGATCATCACCCAGGCGATGACCTTCGCCCTGTTCAAGGAGTTCTTCCGCAACGACTTCGGCTTCGGCGGCAACAACGGACTCACTGACTTCAAGGACCTCGTCGGCTTTTCGCTGCAGTCGGCCTCGACCAAGGCGGCGCTGTTCTCGGCGAGCGCCATCGCGCTGATCCTCGCCTATTTCGTCGCCCGCGCGATCATCGGTTCGAAGTACGGCAAGGCGCTTGTCGCGGTGCGCGACGCCGAGAGCCGCATGCGCTTCCTCGGCTACCGGGTTGAGAACTACAAGCTCTTCGCCTTCGTCGTCTCGGCGGTCATGGCGGGCGTGGCCGGCGCGCTCTACGTGCCGCAGGTCGGCATCATCAATCCGAGCGAGTTCGCGCCCGCCAATTCGATCGAGGCGGCGATATGGGTCGCGGTCGGCGGCCGGGCGACTTTGGTCGGCGCGGCTATCGGCGCGATCGCGGTCAACTTCGCCAAGACCTGGTTCACCGGTGCCTTTCCCGAGTACTGGCTCTACGGGCTCGGCGGGCTGTTCGTTCTCGTCACCCTGTTCCTGCCGCGCGGCCTGCTCGGCCTCCTGCTTCGTCCGCAGCGCGAAACGGCGCCGACCCCAGAAGCCCCGGCGCTGGCGATCGAGGAGGGGGCCGACCCGTGACGCTCGCCGAAACCAGCAATCCGACGCTGACCGCGTCGATCCTTTATCTCGACGGCATCAGCGTGTCCTTCGACGGCTACAAGGCGCTCCGCAGCCTGTCGCTCACGCTCGCGCCGGGCGAGATGCGCGCAATCATCGGACCGAACGGCGCCGGCAAGACGACCATGATGGACGTCATCACCGGCAAGACGCGGCCCGACGAGGGCGAGGCGATGTTCGACGGCAAGTACGATCTCACCCGCCTCGACGAGGCCGAGATCGCGACGCTCGGCGTCGGCCGCAAGTTCCAGAAGCCGACGGTGTTCGAGAACCACACGGTCGAAGACAACCTGTTGCTCGCGACCAAGGCGCCACGCGGGGTGCTCGCGACCCTGTTCGGCCGCGAGGCGCCGGACGTGCGCGCGACCATCGACCGGATTCTCGTCACCACCCGCCTCAAGGACCATCGCGCCCGGGTCGCGGGCTCCCTGTCGCACGGGCAAAAGCAATGGCTCGAGATCGGCATGCTGCTCGCGCAGGACCCGAAGCTCCTGTTGGTGGACGAGCCGGTGGCCGGCATGACCGACGCCGAGACCGCCGCCACCGCCGAGCTTTTGCGGGAGATCGCAGAGAACCATTCCGTCGTGGTCGTCGAGCACGACATGACCTTCGTGCGCGAGCTCGGCGTCAAAGTGACGTGCCTGCACGAAGGCTCGGTGCTGGCCGAAGGCACGCTCGACCAGGTCAGCGCCGACCCGCGCGTCGTCGAAGTCTATCTGGGGCGGTGAGGCGATGCTGACCGTCGACCGCATCGATCTCTTCTACGGCGCGGCGCAGGCGCTGCGCTCGGTGTCGATCAAGGCTGAGACGGGGCGCATCCTGACCGTGCTCGGCCGGAACGGCGTCGGCAAGTCGTCGCTTTTGCGCGCCATCGTCGGGCAGCACATGGTCGCCTCCGGCGCGATCCGCTGGAACGACGACGACATGACGCGGCTTCCCGGCCATTTGCGCGCCAAGGCGGGCTTCGGCTACGTGCCGCAGGGGCGCGAGATCTTTCCGCTGCTTACCGTGCGCGAGAACCTGATGACCGGCTTCGCCGCGCTGAAGCGCTCCGAGCGCGAGATCGACGACGAGATTTTTGCGCTCTTCCCGGTGCTCGGCGACATGCTGGGGCGCCGCGGGGGCGACCTGTCGGGCGGCCAGCAGCAGCAGCTCGCCATCGCCCGGGCGCTGGTGATGAAGCCCAAGCTCTTGATTCTGGACGAGCCGACCGAAGGCATCCAGCCCTCGATCATCAAGGACATCGGCAGGGCGCTCGTGCACCTGAGGCGTAAGGGCGACATGGCGATCCTGGTGGTCGAGCAGTATTTCGAATGGGCCCGCGACATCTGCGACGACTACGCCGTCATGGACCGCGGCGTCGTGGTGCTCTCCGGAACGCGCGCCGAAATGGACGAGGGCGCCGTGCGGGGCCGGATGACGGTGTAAATGACTTAATGTCTTGACATCAAATCCAGCGCATCAACATTCACGCCATGCGGACGACATTGACGCTCGACGACGACCTGGCGGGCCTTTTGAGGCAGCGGGCCCGCGAACTCGGCGAGGGCGTCGCGCGCGGGCGGATGACGGAGTGACGCGCCCGTCCGGGCCGGTCTTTCATGACACTATCTTGACATAGGAGATAGAGGCATCGATCCTCCCGCGATGCGCCTCACTTCGACAGACTTTTCCGATGACGGCAGGATCCCGAGCGTCTGCACCTGCGAGGGCGAGGACCTGTCGCCGGCGCTGCAGTGGACCGACGCGCCGCCGGCGACCCGGAGCTTCGTCCTCCTCTGCAACGATCCGGACGCGCCGAATGGCGTCTGGCGGCACTGGGCGGCCTACGACATCCCCCACGCGTGGTCGCATCTCGCCCGCGGCGCCGGACGCGCCAACGGGCGCGAGCATTTGAAGCAGGCGATCAACGACTTCGGGCGGGTGGGATACGGTGGCCCCTCGCCACCGCGCGGCGACGGCTCGCACCACTACCGCTTCAGCCTGCTTGCGCTCTCGGTTGAGCGGCTGGGCGTCCACGCCGACCCGCACTGCCGGGATGTCGAGCGCGAGGCGCGCAAGCACGTCCTCGCCGAAGCCACGCTCGTCGGCCTTTTCGAGCGATGAGGCGGCGGCAGTGACGCTGTCGCTGACCGCGTCAGCCGCGATCAGCGACCGCGGCTACAGATGCCGGGTCAGCGATCGCGGCTGTCGGCAACGGCGCGAGCCGTCTTACGCCGCTGTCGCCTCCTCCGGAGCGGCGTCTTGCACAGCGAGCGCGACCTTGTCGCAGGGAATCTCGAGGTCGATCTCGAGCGTCGAGAACCCTTCGGCGCGATCCATCTTCACCGAGAGCTTCTCCGGGTCGATCTCGACGTGGCGCCGGATCGTGGCCAGGAGTTCGTCGCGCAAAATGGCGACGAGGTCGCGCGGGCCGACCGCAATGCGCTCGTGCGACAGCAGGATCTGGAGGCGCTCGCGCGCCACCGGGGCCGTGCCGCGGGCTTTCAGGAAGCGGAAGAGGCTCATGCGGCCCTCCGGCTGAAGAGGCGGTTGAACAGGGTCTTCTTCTTCTCGTCCGGGACCGCGATCGGGATCGTTTCGCCGATGAGGCGGCGCGCGGCGTCGCGGTAGGCGCGTGCGGCGGGGCCCGCCGAGCCGTTGATGGTGATCGGCGCGCCGACGTTGGAGGCGCGCAGGATCTCCTGGTCCTCGGGCACGATGCCGAGGAGCGGGACCGAGAGAATGTCCAAAACGTCGGCGACGCTGAGCATCTCGCCGCGGCTGGAGCGGGCCGCGTCGAAGCGGGTGAGCAAGAGGCGCTTCTCGATCTTCTCGCCGGCCTCGGCGCGGCGGGTCTTGGCGTCGAGCAGGCCGATGATCCGGTCGGAATCGCGCACCGAGGAGATTTCCGGGTTGGTGACCACGATCGCCTCGTCGGCGAACCGCATCGCGAGCAGGGCGCCGCGCTCGATGCCGGCCGGGCTGTCGCACAAGATCCAGTCGAAGCTCTGCCTCAGGTCGCCGATCACGCGCTCCACGCCCTCGTCGGTCAGGGCGTCCTTGTCGCGGGTCTGGGAGGCCGCGAGCAGATGCAGGGTCTCGACCCGCTTGTCGCGGATCAGCGCCTGGGCGAGCCTGGCGTCGCCCTGGGCGACGTTGATGAAGTCGTAGACGACCCGGCGCTCGGCCCCGAGCACGAGGTCGAGATTGCGCAGACCGACGTCAAAATCGACGACGCAGACCTTCTGGCCCGTCTGCGCGAGGGCCGCGCCGAGCGAGGCGGTCGAGGTGGTTTTGCCCACTCCGCCTTTGCCGGACGTCACCACGATCACTTTGCTCATGCGCTCGTTCCTCCCGAAAAGGTCAGTCCAGGGTCCGGAGCCTCAGCTCCTCGCCCACCAGCCGGGCCTCCAGGCTCCGGCCCTCGAATGCGGGGTCCATCGTCTCGGCGGTCATGTAGGCCCCGCCGATGCACAGAAGCTCGGCGTGCGCCTCGCGGCAGAAGATGCGCGCGTCCGGCCTGCCCGAGATCCCGGCGATCACCCGTCCCTGAAGGGCTCCGTAGACGTGGACGGACCCGCCCGCGACGATCTCGGCGCCCGAGGCGACGCGTCCGATTATCGTCACGTCGCCGTCCGGATGCATGATCGACTGGCCGGAGCGGAGATTGCCGTCGATGATCAGCGGTTCGGCCGGCTGGGGTTTTGCCGGCGCGGCCGTGGGCGGTGCGCTCTCCTCGGTGAGCGCGGCCGCGCTGACCGTGCGTCCGCCCGAGACGACGGGCGGCAGGTGCGGCCCGACCAGGGCGCGGTCGGCGTTCTCGACCCCCATCACCCGGATGTGGCGCCGCGCGAGCGCGCTGATGAGGTCGCGGTACGCCTTGAGGTCGATCTCCAGCCCGGCCATTTCGAGGATCACGGGCTTTGCGGCGAAGAACGTCGGCGAGCGAACGAGCCAGGCGTCGAGCGCGGCAAACCATTCCTCGAGCGGCTGGGTCGGCTCGAGAACGAAGGCGAGCAGCGACCGTCCCCGGAAATTCAAGGTCTGCTGTGGGTTAACATGGGCGTTCATCATGCCGGTCCATTGGCGCTTCGTTAACCATGTTTGGAGCCGATAGGTTGATGAAGGGTTAAGAGCGCGCGACCGACAGGCAGGCATTCCCTTTTTCCGTCGGAGGCGGGAGGGGTCGCGTCGCCCTGTCATCGCCGGAGGCCCTGAATTTCCAGGGTCGGCGCGACTCCCATCCCTTCCTTCCCCGCCTTAGGGCGTTGAAAGACGCCCGTCTTTCGACGGGCCCGAACTGTGATGCAGATCACCAGCGTATTGGCTCGTGCCCGTTAGCTTAACTTCTCGCCATTCCGCATTGAGCGCGCCGACTTGCATTGGCGCTCAGGTGGCTGAGACAGGGAGTACGGACATGAGCCACTCGACACCGGCGGCAATAATGCAGATTGGCATGGGCTTTATGGGCGCAAAAACTCTGCTCAGCGCAGTCGAACTCGGCGTGTTCAGCACGCTGGCTCTGGGGCCGGCGGACCTCCCCACCTTGCGACAAAAGCTTGGGCTGCATCAGCGCGCGGCTCGCGACTTCCTCGGTGGCGCTGAACCTGTTGGAGCCCCAAGACGTGTCCGGCCTCTGAGGTATCGGTCTTCGAGACTGACGTCTTCAAGAAGCAGGACGGCCGCTGGCTCTACGTGGAGTACGCCATGTCAGTTCTGCCGTAGTAGCGTATGCGTGAGGTGCGTATTCAATCAACAAACTTGAGGGAGGATCACATGAAGTATCATTTGGGTGGGACTGCATTGTTCCTGGTGGTGTTTTCGAGTGCCGCGATGGCGGACAACGTCTTCAACTGTCAGGACGTCGGCCTAACGACGCCCGAGCCCATTGGTGATCAGGATGGACACGTGCTGGTTGTCGACAACTTCAGCTGTCGCGTTGAGGCAGGACCCATGGCGGGCGGCGTGTTGACGGGCACGGTCGCTTGGGAGACGACCAAGGGCAAGGACACCTTGATCTCGGGCACGGGTGCGATACGCAGGCCCGGATCGTTGGTCATCTACAAGGACGGTGACGGTATCCTCGACCTCATCGTGAACGACAAGGGACAGGTGACGGGCGGCACTGCCAGCGGGACCGCCACCTGGGTGTTTGCCACCGGCGATGCGGCACCCCTGAAAGGCAAGGTAATGAACTGGACCACCAAGGGGGTGGGGCCGGTGCAGTTCGTCGTTGACGTGAAGACCGACTAGCGTAGCTAAGCCCAGCGAAAAACCATGCCGCCTTTTAATCAAGTTGGGCGGCATGGGCACGGCACCCAGACCGAGTCGTCCTTCGGAACGCCATCGCCTTTGCATGAATGTCTGCGATTCCGCGCAGCTGCGGCGTCCGAAATAGGAATTGCAACGTCGACTCCAGTCGTTGAATCGGTCGCATCGGACGCCCGGTTTGGGCGGTAAAAGCCAATTCGACGCTCGCACTTGAGCGGCCGCTGTGGCGGGGACCCTGGTCTTTCCCGAGACGACCTGCGCGCTCTCCGTCCTCCGCGACGTCGAGTCCGTCGGCCCACGGAACGAGACACGACGCCCCGCCGGCGCGTGAAGCCGGCGTCGGCGCGGGCGTTCCCCGCCTCTCGCCCGGCTCTACAGCACGACTCACCCTGGCGCCTTTCGCGACGCGGCCGTTGAGGGTCGATGGCGTTGAGCATACGGATGCAGCCCGAGGACACGGCGATCCTGGCCCTTCTGCACACGGGGAGCGCTACCCCTCGAACACGTCCGCCCGCGCGGCGACGATCTCGTCGATCAGGCCGTTGGTCGCGAAGGGCGCCATCGCCTGGCCATAACGTCCCGCATCTCGGAAATGCGAGAGCTCAGCCGCGCAGGCGACGAGGTCGAGAACGACAGCAGCCGGTCGGCGAAGCGCGCAACCGGGACGACGGAGGTCGTTTCGACCGTGATCGCCTCGCGGTGACGGAAACGACCGCCCTCGAGGAAGGCGCGCGCGTCGTGCGGCTCGTGCTCGCCGCCGAACCGCCGCCGCACGGCCGCGAAGGCGTCGAGCCACGGATTGCGGCCGTCCTTGACGCCGCTTGCGCGGCACACGACGATCTTTCCTCCCGGGCGTCGACGCCGACGGGCACGCGCACCGTCGCGCCAGCGATCATCACCTCGATCCGTTCGGCCGGACCCGCCAAGACGCGAGGCTGGTCGATCGCGTCCGGCCGCGCCTCGACACCATCGTCGAGTCTGATCTCCACGAATTGCGGCCCTGCGCTGGAGGCGACCCGCGCCTTGCGCCGCCACACATTGAGCAATCCTCGGCTCACCCCGTTGCGCCGCGCCACATCCGATGTGTTCACCTCCGGATCGGCGCTCTCGGCCAGGATCCGCGCCTTCTCCGCATCGCTCCAATCGCGCCGACGACGACGGCCCGTGATCACTTCGACGCGCTGATAAGAGTCGGCATCATCCCTGGATTGATGCATGGAATTAGCGCCCGTCGCATTGTCGAATCGAAGCGCGAGTCTCGCTCAGCCGAACGCCGAAGGCGAGGTGGGGGCGGCGTACCGGTTTCGAATGAAACGGGGTCGCGATGTCGCCCCAACTGACCTGGATCGTCGGTTTCACGCCCTCACCGAAGATCGAGAACGGCGTTATGCGGCTGTAGGCTGAGCAACTGTCCGCGCTCATCGAATTGACGCTGAGAGACGAGCTTTACGCCGCCTGGGCCGCACATCCGTTGCACGTTCGGCAAAAACTCGGACCGCTCGAGATTCCGTTACCCTCGAACATCACCGACCGGTTGCAATGTCTGGATGGGCCGGCAATGTAAATTGAAAGACCTCGCCGCGCGGCGCATTGGCGCTCGCCCACAAGTGTCCGCCGTGGGATTCGACGATCGAGCGACAGATCGACAGCCCCAGGCCCAGGCCGCTCGGCTTGGTTGTGTAGAAAGCCCTGAACAGGTTTTCCTGGACTTCCGTCGCGAGGCCGGGGCCGGTGTCGTGCACCGAAACAAGCGTCTCGCCCGACTCGGTTTTGGCCGTCGCAATCAACAAGTCTCGCGGCGTTTCGCCGTCGGCCATGGCCTCGACGGCGTTGAGGATCAGGTTGAGGATGACCTGTTGAAGTTCGACGCGATCGCCATGCGTCGGCGGGAGGATTTCAGTAAGGTCTGTCCGAACTAAGACGCCGTTCTTCATCGCTTCGCTGTGGGTCAGCTCGATCACCTCGCGGATCGCAGCATTGATGTCCATCCGATCGCGCGGCGTCGACCCCTTCCTGGTGAGCGCGCGGATCCGCTGAACGACCTCCCCCGCATGGGCGCCGTCCCTGACGATGCGGTCAAGCGCCTTGCGGGCTCTGTCCAGATCGGGCGGGTCAAAACTGAGCCAGCGAAGCGCCGTCTGGGCGTTGGCGATTGTGGCGGCGATCGGCTGGTTCACTTCATGCG
>NZ_JBKQOT010000727.1:0-2776 GCF_052145395.1 Roseiarcus sp. | reverse complement strand
TCGCCCGGAGATGTCGAGTCGGCCGAATTGGTCGATATTTTAGCGATTGGCGTCCCGTCTGGCCTGACCATGCCGCTCGGGACCGGCTCAAGGCCAGCAGCTTGTAAAGCCGTCAATGCACTTGCGGTCGCCGCGCTTGCTAAGGCCGGCATATCGGCCGTTGTCGCGACCGCCATTGCGTTCGCCATTGCGTTGGGGCCCTCGGCAGGCCGTTGCGCGTCGATCGCCGCCGACGTCTCTGGTGTCGATTCCGCAGCGTTGCTTCCAGCTTCTGTGCTGCCGACTTGCGTATGATCAGGCAGCGCGCTGTCTTTCATGAGGGGGCCGCCGACGTCGCTCGAGGCGACAACGGACTCCGCGCTGGGCGGCTGGACATTGCTTTGCGCCTGCATTGGGACAACGGAGACTGGGCTCTTCGACCCGGGAGCGGCAGCCTTGAGGACGAGGCCCGCGCCGGCGAGAGCCACGAAGCCCAAAGCAAGCCCCGAAGCAGCTAGTCTCCACCTTGGTGAACGAAGGTGTGTCACCTCTCCGGTCAGGTCCTGATGTTGCCCATAAGTGTCGCGCGTGTCCGCCGGTCTGCCCTCCAGCGATCCGTCGACGCTCAACTCACCAGCACTGTCATGTGCGTTGTCGAAGTCGGTCGATCGCTGAGGCTCCGCAGCAGCTGAAGGTGACGCGGACACGATCGACGCAGACGGTGAGGACGGTCGGGGAGCGAAGGGCGGATGCCCTAAAGACTCAAGCAGGCGCTTCAATTCGGACAGCAGCTCTTCCGCGTTCACTTGTCGCATCGTACCGGCTTCAACGCGGCGCCCGTATTCCTCCTGTCTGTTTTCTTCGGTCCTTTGAGAGCTCATTTCACACCCTTATTCCCCTTCATGCGCGAAAGCACTCCCGACGAGAGGGCGATTATCGCCGTAGCGTCGAACCATTCCAGGGAATGTCGGTTATACTGATGACGCCGAGAAATTAAATCATGGAAGAAGCTGCCGAGACGCCTCGCGCGCGGGGCGGCATCCGCGGGGTGGCGCGCGAAGGGAGAACAGGCGATCCTGGCGCCCTCATGAAGTCAACGTCGGAATCATCGACCCAAGAAGTGCTCGCAGGTCTCGTCGAGCGGGTCACTTTCCACAACGCCGAGAACGGCTTCTGCGTGCTCCGGGCGAAGGCGCGCGGACATCGCGATCTGGTGACCGTGGTCGGCCACGCCGCCATCATCTCGGCCGGCGAGTGGATCACCGCATCCGGCGAATGGATCAACGATCGCGCCCACGGTCAGCAGTTCAGGGCGCGCTTTCTCAAGACCTCGGCGCCGAGTTCGATCGACGGGATCGAGAAATACCTGGGGTCCGGCATGATCCGGGGCATAGGGCCGGCCTACGCGAGGAAAATGGTCAAGGCCTTCGGGGAGAGGGTCTTCGACGTCATCGAGGCCGAGCCTGATCGGCTTCGCGAAGTGACGGGCATCGGCGCGGTTCGGGCCAAGCGCATCACGGACGCCTGGGCCGAGCAGAAGGTCGTCCGGGAGATCATGATCTTCCTGCACAGCCACGGGGTCGGCACCGCGCGGGCGGTTCGCATCTACAAGACCTACGGCGCCGACGCCGTGCAGGTCATGACCGAGAACCCCTATCGGCTGGCCCGAGACATCCGGGGCATCGGTTTCAAGACCGCCGACGCGATCGCGATGAAGCTCGGCATCGAAAAGACGGCCATGATCCGACTGCGCGCCGGGATATCGTACGCGCTGACCGAGGCGATGGACGAAGGTCACTGCGGGCTGCCGGCGGATCAACTGATTCCGCTCGCCGAAAAACTGCTCGAAGCGCCGAAGCAATTGATCCTGACGGCCCTCGAGCTCGAACGATTCGAGGGCGCCGTGATCGCCGACAAGGTCGGTGACACCGCCTGCATCTTCCTGGCAGGCCTCTACAGGGCCGAGCAAGTGATCGCTGATCGGCTGAACCGCATCGTGAACGGCCGGCTGCCCTGGCCGTGGATCGACGAAGAGAAGGCCGTACCCTGGGTCGAAAAGCGCAGCGGCCTGCATCTAGCCGACAGTCAGCGGGCGGCGATCCGGTTGGCCCTGACTGCCAAGGTGCTGGTGATCACCGGCGGGCCGGGTGTCGGCAAGACGACGATCGTCAATTCGATCCTCAAGATCCTTGCGGCCAAGGGCGTGCGACTGTTGCTTTGCGCCCCGACGGGTCGCGCAGCCAAGCGCATGACCGAAGCGACGGGCGTCGAGGCGAAGACGATCCACCGGCTCCTGGAGGTCGATCCCAAGAGCGGCGGGTTCAAACACAATGCCGAAAATCCTCTCGATTGCGACCTGCTCGTGGTCGACGAGGCCTCGATGGTCGACGTCATGTTGATGCAGGCGATGATGAAGGCGACGCCGGACAACGCGGCGCTGCTCATCGTCGGCGACATCGACCAGCTCCCCTCCGTCGGACCCGGGCAGGTCCTGGCCGACATCATCGGCTCTGGCGCCGTACCCGTGGGGCGCCTCACTGAGGTGTTTCGGCAGGCCGCCGCGAGCCCGATCATCACTAACGCCCATCGTATCAACCAGGGCGCGATGCCCGATCTGAGTCCGCCTGCCGGCGACAGCGATTTCTACTTCGTTCCGGCCGAGGATCCCGAGACCGCCGTTCAACGCATTTTGGAGTTGGTGAAGACCCGCATCCGAAGAAAAGGGAAGATTGGTTTGGGTCCGGCTTGGGAACTGTCGGACCTCGGTTCTATTAAGGGAGTTTGACCGGCTGTGGCC
>NZ_JBKQOT010000726.1:0-2915 GCF_052145395.1 Roseiarcus sp. | reverse complement strand
CGGCCTCGCTTCCCGCCGATGAGGTGCACCGCCTGTTCGACGCCTTGAGGCCGCTCAAGGCGCGCGGCGTCGGCATGATCTATGTGTCGCATCGGCTCGATGAGGTGTTCGAGATCGCCGATCGCATCGCCGTTCTGCGCGACGGAGTTCTCGTCGGCGAAAGGCTGGTCACCGACACCACCCCGGAGGAGCTGGTTTCCCTGATCGTCGGGAAGGCGCTCGACAAGTTCGAGGCCACGCCGCGCCCGCGTTCGGAGAAGACCCGGCTCGCCGTGTCGGGCCTGACGGTCGCGGGCGCCGGCCCGGTTGATTTCACTGTCGCGCAATCCGAAATCGTCGGTCTCGTCGGCCTCCGCGGCGCCGGACAGGAACGCATCGGTCGGGCGCTATTCGGCGCGCTCCCGCATTCGGGAACGATTCTGCTCGACGGCTCCGTACCGGCGCTCGGCGGCCCCGCCGCGGCAATGCAAGCGGGGATCGGACTCATCGCCCGCGACCGCGTCGAAGAATCGGAAGCCAGCGGCCTCACCATTCGCGAGAACGTCTTCATCAACCCGAAGGCGATCGGCCGAAGCTTCGCCTCGCCCCTCTCGCCGCGCGCGGAGGCCGATGAGGCCCGCGCGATCGGCCTTAAGGTCGGGCTTCGTCCAATCGATCCTCTGTTGCCCATCGAATCGCGCTCGGGCGGCAACCAGCAGAAGGTTATCGTCGGGCGCTGGCTGCGCATCGGCGGCCGGCTTCTGATCGCCGAGGACCCGACCGCCGGCGTCGATGTCGGCGCGAAGGCGGAGATCTACCGCCTCCTCGACCAGGCGCTTGCGACCGGCCTCAGCGTCGTCGTCGTCTCGACCGATTTCGAGGAAGTCGCCCGCCTCTGTCATCGAGCGCTTGTGTTCTCGCGCGGCGTGATCGTCGCCGAACTCACAGGCGACGCGCTTTCCATCGAACGGTTGATTCACGCGGCGTCGGTCGCCGCTTCCGACGCTGCATAGGAGGAGACAATGGCTTCTTCGGTCAAATCGACGGCGCTCGAGCCGACCCCCGCGGAGCTTGCCGGCCTCAGCGTCTTCGAACGGGTCAAGCGGTTCGTGCCGGTCTATGGCCTGGTCATCCTGACCGTCCTGCTCGCGCTTTTTTTCAGCATCCTTCTGCCGGAGACGTTCCCGACCCTGTTGAACGTCCGTTCGATCATCTCGGACAAGGCGATCATCGCCATCCTCTCGCTCGGCGCCATGATCCCGATGGTGGCGGGCAAGATCGACCTGACGGTCGGCTACGGCATCGTCCTTTGGCACATTCTGGCGATCAGCCTGCAGACCCAGTTGGGCGTTCCCTGGCCGCTCGCGGTGCTCGTCGTGCTCGCGCTCGGCGCGGGCGTTGGGCTCATCAACGGACTTCTGGTCGAGGTCGCCCAGATCGACGCCTTCATCGCGACGCTTGGCACCGGCACGATCCTTTATGCGATCGCGATGTGGTACAGCAAAGGCCGCCAGATCGTGGGTGTCGCCTCGGACGCCTTCTATGCGCTGAACGGCGCCGACGTGTTCGGCCTGCCGATAACCGGCTTCTACGTGCTCGCCCTATCGGTTGCGCTCTGGTTCGTGCTCGAATATCTGCCGATCGGCCGCTATTTCTATGCGATCGGCGCCAATCCGAAGGCCGCCGAGCTCAACGGCATTCCGGTCCGCCGCTACACGATCCTCGCCTTCGTCGCCTCGGGCCTCCTGGCCGCTTTCGCAGGCGTCCTGCTCGCCGCAAAACTCAGGATCGGCCAGGCCAGCGTCGGACTCGAATATCTGCTGCCGGCGCTCGTCGGCGCCTTTCTCGGCTCGACCACGATCAAGCCCGGCCGCGTGAACGTCTGGGGGACGGTGGTCGGCGTGACGATTTTGGCGATCGGCATCTCCGGCATCCAGCAGCTCGGCGCCCTCTTCTTCGTCGAGCCCCTGTTCAACGGCGCGACCCTGCTCGTCGCCATCGGCATCGCTGGCTACGCGCAACGCAGGCGTGGAGCCGAACCGGCGCGCGCGCCTGCGACAACGGCGCAATCTGGGGGCGCGAACGGTGAGACCGCTGCGACCTCGTCTAAGGGAGGTAAGTTATGAACGGTTTTAAGATAGCCCTGCTCGCCGGCGTCTGCGCGCTGGCGACGGTCTCGATCGCGCGCGCCGACGACTACGTCGACATGGCGACCAAGGCGGCGAAGGCCGCGACGGCCCGGGCGGACAAATGGGACGGTCCGACCACGGGGCCCACGGCCGCGAAGGGCAAGAAGGTCGTGTTCGTCGCCGCAGACCTGAAGAACGGCGGCATTCTCGGCGCCTCCGAAGGCGTCAAAGAGGCGGCCAAGGCCATCGGCTGGACCGTCATCGTGATCGACGGCCAAGGATCGGTCTCGGGCCGCACCGCCGCGATGAACCAAGCCCTGACCCTCAAGCCCGACGGCATCGTCGCCGGCGGCTTCGACACCAACGAGCAGAAGGTGGCGTTTGACGCGGCCGCCAAATCGGGCGCGGCGGTCGTCGGCTGGCACGCCGGTACGCATGCGGGGCCTGAGCCGGAAGCGGGCATCTTCGCCAACGTCACCACCGTACCGAAGGACGTCTCCGATACCGCCGCCTTTCAGGCGATCGCGGAATCGGGCGGCAAGGCCGGCGTCGTGATCTTCACCGATTCGCAGTACGAAATCGCCGTCTTCAAGGCCAAGGCGATGGAGGCCGCGATCAAGAACTGCGCCGACTGCAAGGTGCTCGAATATGTCGATTCGCCAATCGCCGAGTCCTCCCAGCGGATGCCGCAGCTCACAACGACGCTCTTGCAGAAGTACGGAGACAAGTGGACGCACTCGCTGGCGATCAACGATCTCTACTTCGACTTCATGGGCCCCTCGCTCGCCGCGGCCGGCAAGAAGGGCG
>NZ_JBKQOT010000725.1:0-2599 GCF_052145395.1 Roseiarcus sp. | reverse complement strand
AACGCCGCGCTCCTCTCGAGAGCCCGGGTGCTCGTCTTCCGCGCGCTGACGCCAGAGGCGCTGGAGGCGCTGATCGCGCGCGCCGAGCGCGTCGTCGGCAAGGCGCTGCCGCTCGACGGGGAAGCGCGCGCGGCGCTGATCGGCATGGCCGACGGAGACGGCCGTTCGATGCTGACGCTTGCGGAGGAAGTCTGGCGCGCGGCGAGGCCGGACGAGATCCTCGACGCGCATCGCCTCGTCGAGGTCGTGCAGCGGCGCGCGCCGCTCTACGACAAGGGGCAGGACGGGCACTACAATCTGATCTCGGCCCTGCACAAGTGCGTGCGCGGCTCCGACCCGGACGCGGCGCTCTACTATCTCGCCCGCATGTTCGACGCCGGCGAGGACCCGCTGTTCATCGCCCGGCGCGTCGTGCGCATGGCCTCGGAGGACGTCGGCCTCGCCGATCCGCAGGCGCTCGTCGTCGCCAACGCCGCCAAGGAGGCCTACGATTTCCTCGGCAGTCCCGAGGGTGAGCTCGCGATCGCCGAGGCCGTCGTCTATGTCGCGACCGCGCCGAAGTCGAACGCCGTCTATACCGCCTTCGCCGCCGCGCAGGCGCTCGCCAAGACGCACGGCTCGCTGACGCCGCCCAGGACCATCCTCAACGCCCCGACCCGGCTCATGAAGCGCGAGGGCTACGGCGCGGATTACCAGTACGACCACGACGCGCCCGACGCGTTCTCGGGCCAGAACTACTGGCCCGAGGCGCTGGGACGCCGAACCCTCTATGAGCCGGTCGAGCGCGGCTTCGAGCGCGACATCCGCAAGCGGCTCGACTACTGGGCCCGGCTGAGGAAGGAGCGGGGGCGCGCGTGATCTGCGGCCTCATTCAGGCGATGTCCGGGCGTCGTTCGGTACGCATTCGGTAGGCGTTCGGACGCGATTTTAACCGTGTTTTTCACCCGTGAATCGTTCATTTTCAAAGAGTTGGCAGCGAGTTTTCCGAAAAATAACCGCTGCGCGATTAACCATGATTTTGGAGCCTCGTTGCTTCCAGTCCTGCTATGTGCGGCGGCAGCCATGAGAACCCCTCGATCCCTTATTGTGAGCAGATTAGCACGGAATTCTGAATTTCTGAAACGAAATCGCCGCGAATGGCCGCGGATAGACGGGTTTATCGCGTGAAAAGAGGTCTCGATGAGGTTCGTCGCGGTAACGTACGGGACCGAGGGCGACGCCAGGCCTATGGCGGCGCTGTGCCGCGCGCTGATCAACGCCGGCCACGAAGCGCGGCTGCTGGCGGACATTTCGACGTTGGGCTCCGCCGCAGCCCTGGGCGTTCCGGCGACCCCCATCGCCGGAGACATCAAGGCGGCGGTGCAGCCTGGCGCTGCGCTTGCCAAAATCGTCGGCAAGGGCGGCGGATTCGCAGACGCGGCGAAAGCCATGGCCCATCTCGCGAACGCCAATGCCGAGGCTTGGATGCGCGAAGCCCTGGAGGCGGCGCAGGGATGCGACGCCGTGATCGTTGGCGGGCTGGCGGCGTTCGTCGGTTTCTCCGTGGCCGAACGCCTCGGTGTCGCCGCCATTGGAACCGGCCTCATTCCGATCACGCCGACAGCGGAATTTCCGTCGCCCTTCTTACGTCCGGGTGCGATTCCCCGCTGGCTCAACCGTACGAGCCATCGCGTCGTCAATGGCCTGATCTGGCGCGCCTTTCGAGCCCGGACGAACGCTGCGCGCGCGAAAACGCTGGGTCTCGCCCCCCGGCGCCGGCTGTGGACAGACCTCCCCATGCTCTATGGGATTTCGTCGAGCCTTCTGCCGCGTCCACGCGATTGGCCGGATAACGTCGTGATGTGCGGCCGGTGGGCGCCGCCGGCGACAGACTGGACCCCGCCCGCCGCCCTCGCCGCCTTTCTGGCGGCGGGCGAGCCGCCGCTCTATGTGGGTTTCGGCAGCATGGCGGGCCTTGACCGAAGAACCTTGTTGGCGGCCTTGCTGCCGGCCGTCGGCGGCCGGCGGGCCCTGTTCTATCCGGGCTGGAGCGGCGTCGAGGCGTCCGATCTGCCCGCCAATTTCCTCACCCTTGGCGATACGCCGCACGACTGGCTGTTTCCGCGCGCGTCGATAGTCATCCACCATGGAGGGTCCGGCACCAGCCACTCGGCCGTCCGCGCCGGCGTCCCGTCGGTCGTGGTCCCCTTCGTGGGAGACCAGTTTTTCTGGGCGGACTGCCTGCAGCGCGCAGGGGCTGCCTCGCTGTCGGTCGCCGCAAGGGATGTAACGGCCTCGGCGCTCGAGCGCGGGATCACTCTGGCTGAAAGCGCCGCCATGCGGTCACGCGCTTCGGCTTTGGGCGCGGCAATGAGCGAGGAAAATGGGCTCAGCCGGGCCGTCGCCGAGATCGAGAGACTCGTCCTCCGAAGGTGACGAGCTTCAGCGGGTCGAGCCCCCGATCGCCCGCGAAACGACCCGCGCCGGCGTCGGGCTAGCCCGAACTTCCGGTGTTTGTGAGCGCAAGTCATTGACGTGACTCGACGGGCGCATCGCGTTCTGCCTACGCGGCGATTTTGAGGCCGAGGAGATCGAAGGCGCGGGCTTGGATGGGGGTCGG
>NZ_JBKQOT010000724.1:0-7814 GCF_052145395.1 Roseiarcus sp. | reverse complement strand
CGGCGTGCTTGCCCGGGTGGTCGGCATGTTCTCGGGGCGCGGCTACAACATCGAGAGTTTGACGGTCGCCGAGGTCGCGCATGAGACGCACTTGTCGCGCATCACCATCGTCACCTCCGGCACGCCCGAGATCATCGAGCAGATCCGCCACCAGCTCGAGCGTCTCGTTCCTATCCATTCGGTGACCGATTTGACCCTGACCGTGCGGGCGATCGAGCGGGAGCTGGCGATGATCAAGGTCAGGGGCAAAGGCGAGAACCGGGTCGAGGCGATGAACCTTGCCGAGGCCTTCCGCGCCAAGGTGATCGACGCAACGGTCGAGAGCTTCATCTTCGAGCTGACGGGGAACCCGCAGAAGATCGACGATTTCGTCGACCTCATGCGCCCGCTCGGCCTCGTGGAAGTCTCCCGCACCGGCGTCGCCGCCATCTCGCGCGGGCCGGAGCCGATCTGACGGCTATTGTCCGATCCGGGGCCTTCGCGAGGCTGAGGTTGCGGCGGCCCGACCGGGCGTCTTCACCGCTGAGCCGCCGCGGTCCTTTCCGTGCCGAGCGATACGCCTTCCGGCAGAGAGAGGGCGGTGATCGCGCGGCAGCAGACCGTGTTGTCGAACTGAACCTCGACCTTATGCACGCCCGCCGTCAGCGTGACCGCAGGGGTGACCGTGTAGATGCCATGAGCCCACGGGGTCGAGGCGACGTGAGTCCCGTCAATGAACAGATAGCCCCCATCGTCTGCTCCGAACGTGAGCGTATAGGCGCCGGTCCTGGCGACGTTGAGTTGTCCTTTGAGATCGGCGGCGAACGTGACCGACCCGCCAAAATTCGGCAGCGGTTTGAGGATTTGCACCGAGCGCCACTGTGCGGGGATCTCGTCGGTGCGGCCGTCCCACTCGATGTAGAAGCCTTTCGCCGAAGTCGAGAGCGTCGTCCTCGTCACCGGCGGACCGAAAAATGTGATGCTGCTCCCGGTGTCGGTGAACGCGCCGTTGGCATACACACTCACCGAGATCTGCGCCGCGTTCGCGCTGCCCGTAAGCAGAACGGCGCCGATTGCGGTAATCGCGGCCTTGAACATGGCCAATCCTTCCCTTCTCGATGGATATTATCCACACAGTTAGCGCTGTGTACTAGACGGCCGGATGAACAATGTCAATGATACGACCGATATGTGCTACGGCCGATATGCGGGTCACGATCGACGGTTGGGATCGCTCCTTACAGCCGCAGCGCCGCGCGGATGGCGCCGATCAAATCCCTCGCCTCGTCCTTGTTGTAGGGAACCGCCGCCCCGAATCCCCAGACCGGGCCCGGCCAGGCGGGGTCGCCGGCGTGGCGCGCGACCACATGCACGTGCAATTGCCGCACGACGTTGCCGAGCGCGCCGACGTTGATCTTGTCTGCGTTGGCTTGCGCCTTGAGCCAGCCCGCCGTCTGCGCCGCCTCCTCGATCAGCTGTGCGCGGTCGGTCGCGTCGAGGTCTGCGAGTTCGACGAGGCCTTCGCGCCGCGGGACCAGAATGAGCCACGGCCAGCGCGAGTCGTTCATCAGCAGAACGCGGCAGAGCGGCAGGTCGCCGACGAAGTCCGTGTCGCGCGATAGTCGTGCGTCGAGCGAAAAGCTCATGCCGCCCAGGCTTCCCCAGACGGACCTTTCGGCAGGCCGATCTTCGCCGCCAGCGTCTCGGCGATGTCGGCGAGCGTGGCCCGCCCGCCGATCGGTCCGGGCGGCGCGCCGGCACCGAAGGCGACGATCGGCACATGCTCGCGCGTATGATCGAAGCCCTTGTAGGTCGGGTCGTTGCCGTGGTCGGCGGTAATCAGGCAATAGTCGCCCCCGCGCATGGCAGCCTCGATCTCGCAAAGCCGCCGGTCGAAGGCCTCGAGGCAGGCGGCGAAGCCCGGCACGTCGCGGCGGTGGCCCCATTCGGTGTCGAAATCGACGAGGTTGACGAAGACGAGTCCGCCGTCGGGCGTCTCCCTCAGCGCCTCGATCAGAAGATCGACGTTGCCGTCGTTGCTCTTGCCCTTGATCTCGCGCCCGGTGTCGCGATGGGCGAAAATGTCGCCGATCTTGCCGATCGAGACGACGGCGCGCCCCGCCTTGGCGGCGCGCTGAAGCAGGTTGCCGTCGGGCGGCGGCACAGCAAAGTCCTTGCGATGCGCCGTGCGGACGAAGTCCTTCGCGTTGGTCCCCACGAACGGCCGCGCGATCACCCGGCCGACATTCAGCGGATCGCACAGGTGGCGCGCGGCGCGGCAGAGGTCGTAGAGTCGCTCGAGCCCGAACGCCTCCTCGTGCGCAGCGATCTGGAACACCGAATCGGCCGATGTGTAGCAGATCGGCTTTCCCGTCCGCACATGCTCCTCTCCAAGTTCCTCAATGATCACGGTGCCAGAGGCGCGCGTGTTCCCGAGAATGCCGGGCAGCCCACCTTCGGCGATCAGCGAGTCGGTGAGCGAAGCCGGGAAGGCGGGGACCGTTTCCGGGAAATAGCCCCAGTCGAATTCGACCGGCGTTCCGGCGATCTCCCAATGGCCCGAGGGCGTGTCCTTGCCCCGAGACGTCTCGATCCCGAAGCCCCATTGGCCGCGGGGCGGGGTCGCAAGGTCGAAGCCTCGCGGCGCGCGCCCGGTCGAAGCCTGCATCGCGTGGCCGAGGCCAAGCGCGGCCAGTCGAGGGATCTGCAGTGGCCCACGGCGCAGGCCGTCGCGATTGCCTAGGCCCAACGCGCAGGCTTCCACGATGTGACCGAGCGTGTCGGAACCCTCGTCGCCGTAGGCGCTCGCGTCCTCGGCCCCGCCGCAGCCAACCGAATCGAGAACGATGAGAATCGCACGGCCCATTTGCGCCTCACTGGCTGACGACGCCCGAAAGCGTCGCCTCGTTGGAAAAGGCGGCGGCGAACAGGGCGCGGGTGTAGTCGCTCTGCGGGGCGGCGAAAACCGCCTTCGCCTCGCCGCTCTCGACTACCTTGCCGCGCCTCATCACGATGATCTCGCTCGCCAGAGCCCGCACAACCTTGAGATCGTGCGAAATGAACAGATAGGCGAGTTTGCGCCGCTTCTGCAAATCCCGGAGCAGATCGACGATCTGCGCCTGGATCGACATGTCGAGCGCCGAGGTCGGCTCGTCGAGCACGACAAACTTGGGGTCGAGCGCCATCGCGCGGGCGATGGCGATGCGCTGGCGCTGGCCGCCAGAGAATTCGTGCGGGTAGCGGTCGAGGGTCGAGGGGTCGAGCCCGGTGTCGGCAAGCGCCTGCTCGGCGATGCGCCGCCGCTCGGCGGCGTTGAGCTTCGTCCCCTGGGCGATCAGCCCCTCCTCGACAATCTCGGCGACCGACATGCGTGGGCTAAGCGAGCCGAACGGGTCCTGGAACACGATCTGCATCTCGCGCCGCAACGGCCGCATCGCCTTGGAGTTCAGGCCGTCGATCGGCCGCCCGCAATAGGCTATCGGTCCCTCGGAGCGAATGAGCCGCAGCATGGCGTGGCCGAGCGTCGTCTTGCCGGAACCCGATTCGCCGACCACGCCGACCGTCTGGCCTTCGCGCACGGAGAGGGTCACGCCGTCCACGGCCTTCACGTACCCGACCGTGCGGCGAAAGAGGCCGCGTTTGATCGGGAACCAGACTTTCAGGTTTTCAGCGCTGGCGATCGTCGGCGCCGACGTGTCGCCCGGCGGCGCCTCGCCCTTGGGCTCGGCCGCGAGCAGCGCCTGCGTGTAGGGATGTTGCGGGTTGGCGAACACCTCGGCCATCCGACCTGCCTCGACGATCTCGCCCCTCTGCATCACGATCACCTCGTCGGCGATACGGCGGACGACGTTCAGGTCGTGAGTGATGAACAGCATCGCCATGCCGAGCTTCGTCTGCAGATCCTTCAGCAGCTTCAGGATCTGGGCCTGCACGGT
Source organism: Roseiarcus sp. (assembly GCF_052145395.1). Classification (NCBI taxonomy): domain Bacteria; kingdom Pseudomonadati; phylum Pseudomonadota; class Alphaproteobacteria; order Hyphomicrobiales; family Roseiarcaceae; genus Roseiarcus; species Roseiarcus sp. Next base: position 3,900 of record NZ_JBKQOT010000724.1, on the reverse strand, counting down.
GACGTCGAGGGCGGTGGTCGGCTCGTCGGCGATCAGGAGGTCCGGGCGGTTTGCGAGCGCCATGGCGATCATCACGCGCTGGCGCTGGCCGCCGGAAAGCTGGTGCGGATAGGCGCCGAGCCGCTCGCCTGGATCGACGATGCCGACCTCGGCCAAGAGTTCGACGATGCGCTTTTTCGTCGCCGCCGCGCGGCCCTCGTGGAGCGCGATGATCTCGCTGATCTGCCGCTCGATCGTGTGCAGCGGATTGAGCGAGGTCATCGGCTCCTGGAACACCATGGTGACGTTCCCGCCGCGCACGGCGCGCAGCTCCGCATCGGTCATCCTAAGCACGTCGCGGCCGCGAAACAGAATCTCGCCCGTCGGATAGCTCGCCGCCGGTTGGGGCAGGAGGCGAACGATCGCCTGGGCCGTGACCGATTTGCCCGAGCCGGATTCGCCGACCAGCGCCAGCGCCTTGCCCTTCTCCAGCCGGAAGGAGACGCGGTCGACCACGGTCTTGCGCTCGCCCCCTTGGGCGAAGGCGATCGAGAGATCGCGGACGTCGATCAGCGGCGGGTCGGCCTTCACGAGAAGGTCTTTCGCGGGTCGAAGGCGTCACGCACCGCTTCGCCGATGAAGATGAGCAGCGACAGGAGGAGCGCGATCACGACGAAAGCCGAGATGCCGATCCATGGCGCCGAAAGATTCGACTTGCCCTGCAGCAGGAGCTCGCCAAGCGAGGGCGAGCCGGGCGGCATGCCTAGCCCCAGGAAGTCGAGCGAGGTCAGGGTGCTGATCGAGGAATTGATGATGAAGGGCAAAAAGGTCAGCGTCGCCACCATCGCGTTCGGCAGCACGTGCTTGACGATGATCTTCGCATTCGAGAGTCCGAGCGCCCGCGCTGCATTGACATATTCGAAATTGCGCGCGCGCAAGAATTCCGCCCGCACGACGTGGACGAGGCTCACCCACGAGAACAGCAGCAGGATGACGAGCAGCACGACGAAGCTCGGGGCGAGAATCGCCGACAGGATGATGAGAATGTAGAGGTGCGGCAGCGATGACCAGATCTCGATCACCCGCTGCATGATGAGGTCGAGCAGGCCGCCGAAAAAGCCTTGCACGGCGCCGGCGAAGACGCCGATCACCGACGAGACGCCGGCGAGGATCAGGCCGAACAGCACCGAGATGCGGAAGCCATAGAGGAGGCGTGCGACGATATCATGCCCGTCCTGGTCGGAGCCGAGCCAGAGCGGCTCGAGCTTCGAGCAGGGCCTCGGAACCGTCTCGGCGTCGGGGAATTTCTGCTTCTCGAGCGCGGTCCGGCATTGCGCGTCGGTGAGCAGCCAAGTCGGAGGGGTCGGCAGCGGCGTCGGCGGATTGAGGATCGTGGTCGAGTTGGCGAAGCGGATCGGCGGCCAGATCATCCAGCCATGCGCCTTGATCTCGTCGGCCACGAACGGGTCGCGATAGTCGGTCTGCGCCTGGAACCCGCCGAACATTTCCTCTGGATAGTTGAAGAACACCGGGAACAGGAGTTGGCCCTTGTACGAGGCGATCAGCGGCCTGTCGTTGGCGATGAACTCTCCGCCGAGCGAGGCGACGAACAGCACGAGGAAGATGACGAGCGACCACGCCCCGCGCCGGTTGCGCTGGAAGTTGTCGAGCCGCCGGCGATTCATCGGCGAGAGGGCGAGGAGGCGGGTCATTGCGCCACCTCCAAGTGGCGCCCCCGCCCCCCCTGTGGGGGCGGGAAGGGGTAGGGGGTCGCGCGGTTCCGAGCGATTGGCGCCGCACCCGACGGCCACGACTCGCACACATACGCAAGGACTTGTGAAGGACGGTGCGACCCCCCTCCTTTATCGTCCCCCACAAGGGGGGAGGGGAGGCGCCTTCTGATCCGGTGGCTTCTGGGCCGAATCGAGTCGATGACCGGGTCAAGCCCGGCCATGACGGCGATGAGACGAGTCCGTTCCTTCACCCCTCACACCTCGCGCGTCTCGAAATCGATGCGCGGATCGATCCAGGTGTAGGTGAGGTCGGAGATCAGGTTCACCACCAGGCCGAGGAGGGCGAAGATGTACAGGTTGGCGAGCACGACCGGATAGTCGCGCTGAATCAGCGAATCGTAGGAAAGGTAGCCGAGGCCGTCCAGCGAGAACACCTGCTCGATCAGCAGCGAGCCAGTGAAGAACGCGGCGAGGAACGCTCCGGGAAAGCCGGCGATGACGATCAGCATCGCGTTGCGGAAGACGTGGCCGTAGAGCACGCTGCGCTCGCTCAAACCCTTCATGCGCGCGGTCTGAACGTAGTTCTTCTTGATCTCGTCGAGGAAGGAATTCTTGGTGAGCAGCGTCGTTGTGGCGAACGAGCCGAGCACCAGCGCGGTCACGGGCAGGGTGATGTGCCAGAGGTAGTCGAGGATCTTGTGAGGCCAGTCGAGCTCGGCGAAATTGTCCGACGTTAGGCCGCGCAGCGGAAAGATCTGCCAGAACGAGCCGCCGCAGAAGAGCACGATCAAGAGCACGGCGAACAAGAAGTTCGGGATGGCGTAGCCGAAGATGACGATCGCCGAGGTCGCAGTGTCGAAGCGCGTGCCGTCCTTGACCGCCTTGCGGATGCCGAGCGGAATCGAGATCGCGTAGGAAAGGAATGTCATCCACATGCCGAGCGAGATCGACACCGGCAGCTTCTCGCCGATCAGCGTCAGCACGGGCGTATCGCGATAATAGCTCTTGCCGAAATTGAAGGTGGCGTAGTCGCGCACCAGAATCCAGAAGCGCTCGAGCACCGGCTTGTCGAAGCCGTACTGCTTTTCCAGCTCCTTGATGAATTTCGGATCGAGGCCTTGCGAGCCGCGATAGCGCGAGGCGATGTCCCCGACCGCCTGCGACCCGCCGGCGCCGATCTGGCCGCCTCCGCCGCCGAAGCCCGCGGTCGAGCTCTGGTCGGCGCCCTGAAGCTGCGCGATCGCGCGCTCGACCGGCCCGCCGGGCACGAACTGCACGATAGCGAAGGAGACCGCCATGATGCCGAGGATCGTCGGGATCATCAGCAGGAGGCGGCGGACGACGTAGGCGAGCATGTCAGTCCCTTCTCCCCGTACGCGGGGAGAAGGTCGTGATGAGGGGCGGCCCCGAACGGGCGAAGGCACGGCGCCGGCCCTCACCTCGGCCCACTCCCCGCAGAGCGGGGCGTGGGGGATTCTGCTGCCTATCGCCTGCCGCCAACCGCCCCATGACCCCTCACAATCCGATCGCCTTGGCCTTCGTTTCGTCCCACCACCACGTTCCGGGCGCGCCCGTGCCGAGCGCCGGCTGACGGTCGGGCCGCGAAAACGCGTCCCAGAAGGCGACCCAGGCCGTGTCGCGATACCACATCGGCACCCAATAGTGGCCCGCCCGCAACACGCGGTCGAGGGCTCGGCAGGCGGCGTTCAGTTCCTCGCGCGACTTCGCGTCGTTGATCGTTTCGACGAGCGCGTCGACGACCGGGTCGGAGACGCCGGCGAGATTGCGCGAGCCAGGCCGCGCTGCGGCCTCCGAGGTGAGGGAAACCTTGAGTTCCGCGCCCGGGGTCGACGAGCCGCCGTTCGCGACCGTAACCACGTCATAGTCGAACGCGTCGGTGCGCGCCTTGTATTGGGCGGCGTCCACGATGCGGATATTCGCCTGGATGCCGAGCTTGCCGAGGTTCTGGATGAACGGCATGGTGTGGGGCTGGAGGGCGCTCGAAGAGTCGAGGAACTCGATGGTCAGCGGCTTGCCGCTGGGCAGCTTCATCGCATTGCCGTCCCGCTGGCAGCCCGCGGCGATCAGTAGGTCATAGGCCTGCTTGAGCAGCGTGCGGTCGAAGCCCGAGCCGTCGCTCTCGGGCGGCGTATAGGGTTCGCCGAACACGGCAGCCGGCAGCTTGTCG
>NZ_JBKQOT010000723.1:0-4225 GCF_052145395.1 Roseiarcus sp. | reverse complement strand
TTCAACTGCGCCGAAAGGGTTCTTGCGTTTTCAGCGATAAGATCGTCGAGTGACGCCGGAGCCCGCAAGGGTGGGTTCGGGGTGACTGCGTTTGTCTGGGGCGTCATCTACGGCAAATCCCGTATCACAGCGGCTGCCGCGTAGGTGAAGCCGATTCTTCCATTTGGTCAACCGAAAAAGGGTTAACTCAGATTAACTATTTTGGCCGTGAAGTGGAACGTTGTTTCTTACTTTGAGCTAGCGGGTGCGGCGGCGCGTTTCTAGCGGATGCAATTAGAAGTTTGGTCGGCGATTATGGAACAAGGCGTTTAAGGTCGCCCTGTACGGCATGCTTCTGAGCTATTCGTGTGCTGCGCTTTGCGCCCCGGGCGGCGACCCGCGCCCCAGGAGACACTTGGGTCACTTCGGGGTGCCAACACCCGATCGCGGCGATTGTCGAGATAGGCCCATCTCCGAGGCATCTATCCGTGGCCATAAGCTGATCTTGTTCGGCCGCGAAAAAGTTGGGAGCTCCCAACTATCGCCTGCCACGCGCACTCCAGCGCGACTTTCGCCGGGGCCGCGGTGGGGCAAAACTCAACGATCCGCCGGCCCCTTTGGCCAACCCGGCCCCACTCCAGAACCAGACTGAAGATTCGGGCAGGGCGGTTCGATCGACAGACCGCAGTACCGATATGCGTTCCTTCGCAGATCCCCCACTCCAAAGAAACAACAGAAAGGTGCCCGACTTCATGAATGACGCTCTCGTCCATTCCCTTTTTTGCCGAACCCATGGCGGTCCGTCGCACGATTTATTGAGTCGAATACGGCGGACAAAATCAAAACGCGGATGGACGCGGGGTCTCAGCTGGCACGTCTGCCCGCTCTCAGCGAGCCGGCGTTGGCAGCTAGGAGTTGGGAGTTCCCAACTCCGAAGGCCTGGCTGTTGAGGAAGCGCCGACTAGGCTACGAGGCTCGTCTTTGATCAGGGCCAGGAGTTGGTCTTTTACGGTTCGCGACGAGGCTGCCGACAAGGCCTAGGTCAACCTGCTGCACCGGAAGCCCTCCATCCCTACTTACACGCCTAAGCGCGTCGCCCTTCCGCGCGGCCGTTTCGCATCGTGTAATAGCTCGCGCATACTGGACCGAGCGGTGCTGAGATTGTTGCATCGCTTCCGGCAACGAGACGCCGCAGCGCCACTTCGGTCAGATTGCATGCCCGCAGTCCGTGCGCCGACAAGTCCCGCGGGTCGAGACCCGCCGCCGCGCACCGGCGCTTGACGATCAGGTTGATCTACTGCGGCGCCAGGGCGGTCAATGGCGCGAGACGCGCGGCCTTTCGCAATGTCGGTTCGCTCCAGCCGCTCCCTGAGCGCCGCGACCGACAGCACCTCACCGTCGTCGGCGGCGACCATTCTCTTGTTGCGACCGAGCCGGATGGCGAGACAGGGCAGGGCGGCGGAATTCGGGGCCGCGCGATCGAAGGGAACAGGGGGCTACCCCTGAACCTGCACTGCTCGCAGCCCCGCAACGTCGCTGTGCCGCCGGCCGCCGGAGGCGAAGGCGACGGTCAGGATGGCGGCGCAGCGCGCGTCGACCAAACGGTCGGAGGCGCAAGTCGCTAGCTAGAAGGCGGTCGAGAATATCGCGCGTCACGGCGCGCCCACTCTTTCGGCGGCGCGGGCGGACGGACGCGCACACCGCCTGTCCCCCGGCGACCGCGGGGCAGGCGGAGCGAAGGGCCAATCGAGTCCATCCAGCGATGCAGCCACCCAGCGCCGACCGCGGGACAGGTCCACAGGTGACGGGCGACGAACTTGAGTTGGAAGATTTTCGGTCGCGGGCCAAGGCAGGGGACCGCCGGTTCCGGCCAGCGCCCAAGCATTGAGATCGGCGGCGTCCGACGCCAGCGCCCTCACCGTGTCTTCCTCCCTTGCCTTCGCTGCCGAGGTGTTTCAGCATCTCGACGTCGCCGTCTGTCAGGAACTGCGCCAAGCGGTCGCGCCGGTCGATCGGCAGGATGGCCGCGAGTGGTCAAACTCCAGGGCGCGTCGCTGCTCCGGATCGGTTTCCAGCCAGAATTTTTTGATCGACGTCCAATGTTCGCGCCTCGCGATTGGCCCCTCATCGAAGCCGGGCAGCCGAATCAGGCGGGCCCGCCCGAGTCGCAGCACACGCGAAGCCTCGCCGGCTTCTCGGCTCCCGGCGGCATAAGGCGCCGGGACGCGGGGGTCGCCAGAGGCGCCAGGCCGAAGCTCACGGCGCGGACGACCTGTAGCAACATCCGAATTCCCGCTAAACGACCTGCCCCCTAAAACGCGTGAGCTTTAACCCGCGAACATGCTAGTGTGGTCACAAGTGACCACATTGAAACGGACCCGCCGATGCCAACCATCAATCTCAAAGAGGCCAAGGCCGGATTCTCCAACCTCGTCGACGCAGCCCTCAGGGGCGAGTTCGTGACCATCACCCGCCACGGCAAGCCGGTCGCCGCTCTCGTCTCCGTCGAAGCCGCAGAGATCGCGCGCAAAGCGATTGAACGGAAGCGTCACGGACTTGTCGCCTACCTCAGGACCTTTCCAGGAGGCGAATTCGAGCGCAACCGCTCGCCGTCTCGGGACGTCGACCTGTGACCGGCTACCTGCTCGACACCAACGTCATCTCGACGCTCTCCCCTTCACGGAACGATGCCTCGGTCACGTTCACGGACTGGTTGGAGCGCATGGACCGTGAAGGCAGGATCTTCCTCTCCGTCGTTAGCGTCCACGAGATCGAAAAGGGAATTGCTCTGTCCGAACACAAGGGAGCGACCAAAAAGGCGGCAGCCCTGAGGATCTGGCTCGCCGGCCTGATTTCGAACTACGACGACAAGGTCATCGGCCTCGATGCCTATGCAGCAGCGATCGCCGGTCAATTGGAGGCCAAAGCCATCGCAGAAGGGCACGATCCGGGCATGGCAGACGCCGTCGTTGCCGGTATTGCGAAAGCTCACGACCTTGTTGTGGTCACACGAAACACGAAGCACTTTCTGCCTTTCGGCGTCGCCATCTCGTCGCCTGACGAACTCACTGGGCCTTGAAAGCGGGCGCCGTCGATCTCGAATTTCCACGCGACCGCCGAAACCGCCGCTTGATCGTGGTGACGGTCCGTGGCCTGCCGCGCGGGCCCGCGGAACCGGACGGTATCGTCGCGAGATGGAGGAGGCCGACGTCTGCGGGGTCAGCGAGAGGTCGAGGCCCTGGCGGGCGCGCTAGCGCAGATAGTCGCGCCAAGCGGCGGCATAGGCGCGGTTCGTGTTCTTGAACGTTGCGGCGCGGGCGTAGGCCCGGGCCGTTTCGGCCAGCGGCTCGAGTCGGGAGGGCAGGGGGGCTCGCCCGGTTGATAGTTCTCCGGCAGGGCAGGGGACTTGCTCATGCCGGCCTGATGTCGGCTAAAGCGAAATCCTGGTCCTTGAATAGGAGGGCTTCGACCGTCGCCTTGGCGAGCCCGTAAAAAAAGTCGCCGAACTTCAGGCCGGCCTTGTGGCGGCCCTTACCGAAGTCGAGAAAGGCCTGCCGGGTCAATTCGCCGTGCTCGAGGGTGACCGGTTCGAGGACGACGCCGGCGCGTCGAAAGGAAGGCCTCGGTCTGGCGCATGACGTCCGGTCCGAGCTTGCTTTCGATCGCCACCGACAGTTCGACAGAGTTCGCGACGCCGATGTGGCAGACGTCGGCTTCATAAGCGACGAAGGCTTGAGCCTCCGGCTCGCGGTACAGGATGGCGCCGCCGTGCCGACGATCATTTCCGGAGGCCATGCTTGTCGTAGAGCAACTCGGCGTCGTCCAGGTAGGGGCCTTTGAAGGAACAACTGACCTCCGGGGTTCTCGCGCCGGCCCTCGCCCCCCGGCATCATGCTCGATGTCGGCGCGCTCGTCGCGTGACCGAGGAGCCTTTGTCATTGAAAACGAGCGGTGAGCTTCTACGATCAGAAATCGTACTCCAGGATGTCATTGGTGCGCCGCGCGAGTTCACGGCCGTAAACGGTCCAGATCCCGCTGCCCCAGTAGCGATAGCAACTCGTCTGGCGGCATCGTCACGTTGCCATGCGAAGAGTGCGAGTGGACGACGCCACAGCTATTTTCAAGCGGCCGCGACGACCCCGCGCCACGTGCTCATCGCCGCGGCGCGTAGCACGCGGTGTGATTGAGCTGACGTGAGATGGCGTTGGACGGGGTTGTCACGTTGCGGTGCGGGCGCGCGCGAGGT
>NZ_JBKQOT010000722.1:0-2549 GCF_052145395.1 Roseiarcus sp. | reverse complement strand
GTGACGTGTCGTGCATTCCTGGTGCTAGCTCCCCTCGACTCTTAGTCCGATCCGATCTTCGATGACGGAGGCCAGGAGCGAGACAAGGCCATCGAGCAGCGCTATGGCGGCCTCGGCGACCTTCGGCTCGTCGAAGAATTCGACGACGATCGGAAGATCGACGTTGAGGCGCAGGACGTCTTCGGCCCGCACTTCGCCGCTTGCGCCCATGCCGGCAATGGCCCGAAATACCGTGACGCCCTGTACGGCGTGCCGCTCCTGAAGCAATGCGAGGATTTCCTGCATCAGGCGCTTGCGCTTTCCCTGATCGGCCTCGTGAAGATAGACCCGGACCATCAGGATGTCGTTGTTCATTATTTTCCCTCCCATCAGAGATTTCTCGCGATATAGGCTCCTCCAAATGCCGCGGCCAAACCGAGTCCTACTGAAAGCGCGACATAGAGCGCGGCCTTCGCCAGTTCCCCGCCCTCGGCGAGCAACAGCGTCTCCATCTCGAAGGTCGAAAACGTCGTGTAGCCGCCGAGGAATCCGGTCAGAACCCCCGTGCGAATCCACGGCGCCAGCGTCAGGCGCTCAAGCGTTTCGACGAAGAGAAACCCCATGAGGAAGCTTCCCATGACGTTGATGGTCATTGTCGCATAGGGAAAGTCCCGGCCGTATACGGCCTGCACCAGGGTCGACTGGGCGAATCGCGCCCAGCAACCCAGCACGCCAAAGAACGCAATCGCCCCATACGTCCAGATCACGTCGATTCTTCCTTCGTCTCAGAACAACGTCAGCCCGAGGACCAGCACGAGAAGCAATCCAATCATACTGAGATAGAAGTTGAGCTGGCCCGACTGCAGGACCCGCAGCCTCACTGCCAGCCACTGCACGATGACGACGGCGGGCTGAAACAGCAGCGGCCCGAAAATCGGGGCCACGTCGTGCTCGAAACTCAGTTTGGTCACGAAATAGCCGCCGGCATCCGCGTCGCGCTCGGTGGCGGCCGTGGGCCGATAGACGAAGCTGTAGAAGGTCCGCATCGCGTTGGAGAAGGTCAACGCCGTCGTCGAAGCCCGCGTCCGGTCGGGAGAGAGGCCGCCGTACCAGACCGGCGTTCGCCGAACCGGTTTGCGAGAGGTCGCGACCACCAAGGCGATCGGAATGAGCGAGAGGAGCGGCATCACGATTACGAGAAGGCTCGGCGAAATAAACGCGAATTTGGCGGTAAGCGGCACAAGCAACGCTCCGTCGTGCATCCGGGATGCGATTTGCATCCCGAAGAGGCCCATCGTGGCTCCATCGAGCGCTCGCAGCCAGAGCGGCATTCCCGCTGCGAGCGCCAGCACCAGAAGGCCCAGAAGGCCGACCGAGCCGACATAGGGTCGTCCGATGGACGCTGCCCGCGCACGGGTTCGGGACAGAACCCCTAAGCCCACCACCTTCGCAAAGGTCGCGAACGCCACAGCCGCGGTGAGGGCGAGGCCGGCGCCGGTCAGGGCGAGCGTCAGCCGGCCGGAGAGATAGGGAAGATGGAAGCCCTGGAAGACGGTCTGGAAGACAAACCACTCGCTCACGAAGCCCGCGGTGGGCGGCATCGCGGCCAGGCTCATGGCCGCAAGCAGTGCGCCGACGCCGAAGAACCAGTGTCTTCCGCCGCCGGCATAGGCGATGTGATAACTGCCTGTGGCGCGTTGCAATCCGTCAGCCGCGAGGAAAAGGGCTCCCTTTGCCAGCGCGTGACCGGCAAGATGCAGGAGCGCCACCGTCCAGGCGAGGCCGGCGAGGTCGTCGAGACGCTCGTTGCGAAACAGCATCGCCGCGCCGAGAGCGGCGACTGCGATCGATGCGTTCTCGGCGGATGAGAAGCTCAACAGGGTTCGCCAATCGTTTTGCTGGAAGGCGTAGAGAATCGTCAGAATCGCACTGACCGTGCCCACCGTAATGACCACGATGGCGAGCACCGGAAAGGCGCCCTGGGGCGCCACCGGCAGCCAGCTCATCAGCGCACGCGCGAGAGCGAAGTATGCCGCATTCGTGACGACGCCCGACATGATCGCGCCGGACGCTCCGCTTGCCGAGCCATAGGCGCCCGGGAACCATTCATAAAACGGCAGCAGACCAAGCTTCGCGCCGAACCCGAGGAGAAGGAGAACGCCGAGGCCGATTTGCGCGGACTCCGGTAGGACCGGAGCAGCGGCCTGGTATTGGTCGAACTCGAGATTTCCCGCGTGCAGTCCAAGCAACGCGATGGCGAGGACGAGAGCTACGGCGCCGGCTTCGAGAAGCGCAAGCATGAAGAGAACGGCGCGGCCGCTTGCCGCACCCGAATTATCGGAGAGCACCATGACCGCGCCGCCGAGGCTCATGATCTCCCAGGCGACGAGGAGCGCGGCGCCGTTCTGAAGACCGAACACGCCGAGCGCGCCAAGGAGGCTCAGCGCGGCCCCGAACAGCCAGCCCCGCCCGCCGGTCATGGGCGACGCGAGCGAGCAGGCGAAGATCGCCGGGATGAGACCGACGCCCATCAACCACAGTCCCTGCGGGGCGATGCGGAAATCGACGGC
>NZ_JBKQOT010000721.1:0-10252 GCF_052145395.1 Roseiarcus sp. | reverse complement strand
CCCACCTCAATTTGATTGGCATTCAAAATAATTCTGCAAGAGCCTCCAGGTATTCGTTGTTGTTCGGGAGCCAGAAGGTCGGATAGCGGAAGAGGAAATCTGCATTCGGCCGGCTGAGGATCTCGCGCAGGTTGTTGTTCTTCGCCAGCTCCTCGACCACGTCGCGCGACGTGAGATAGGCGTTGACTGCGTTCGTTTCGTCGCGGGCGATTGAGCTCGCCGATTCCTCCGACAGCGCAGCGAGCGGGTACTGACTGTGCTGGACGGTCGAGCGGACGATGAAACTCGCCGAGGACGTGTAGCGCGGCGCTGCGATAACGAGGAGATAGACGGAGGCGACCGCCATCGGCAGCGCCACCGTGACGACGAAGAGCCAGAGCCAGCGCCAGCCGCTCGCCACGACCGTCAGCTGGATGGTCTCCGTCTCCGGCGCGGCCGGCAGATACTGCGGGCGCAGCGCGAGCGGTTTCAGTTCGACTTCGGTGGCGATCGGCCCGCCTTCGGTCGCAACCGCGAGATCGCCCACGCGGGAATCGGCGCGGGTTGTCATTGTTTTCGTCAGGTCGCTCTCGCTCACCGCCCGTGCTCCCTGACTCCCACCGAGACAAGCCAGAGGACGGCGAGCGCAGCCGCGGACACCGCGAACGCCGAGGCGATTGCGCGGAGCCGCCGCGGTTGCGTCGATTCGTCGGGGAGGTTCGGCGCCGCGATGACCTCGACATAGACATGCTGACGTCGCGCGTCGGTGCGCGCGGAGGTCAGCGAGGCCGTCGCCGCCTCCAGGCCTGCGTCGGCGAGGTTCCGCTACAGAATCAGCCGCTCGTAGACCGACACCTTGTCGGCGACCGCGGATTGGGGTCCGGCCAGCGCCTTCTGCTCGGAGGCGATCTGCGCCGTCAGCGCGTCAGCCTTGGCTTTCAGGGCGACGGTCGCCGGACTGGACGGAGCCATCTTCCCGCTTTCCGCAATCTGCGCCAGGACCCGATCAACCTGTCCGGACAAATCGGATATCGTGTTCAGCTGCGCGATCGCATTCTGCGATGGATCGACGACAGCCTGCGCGTTGCGGAACCGCGTGACCACATCGTGCGCCTCCATGACGGCGCTGGTGGCCTCAGCGACCACAGTTTCCGCCGCACGCACGGTGTCGGTCTCGAGCCGCACGTTCATTCCGTTGACCAGCACTTCCGCTTGGGACAGCAATTGTCGCGTGATCGCCTGCGCGTCCTCCGGCCGGAACGCCTGCGCCTTGATCGTGATGATGCCCGTATCCGGGTCGGCGACGGCTTTGACCCGGTCGCCGTAATACCAGTAGAGCCGCTCGAAACTGTCGCCGAAAAGCGGGCGCGGGAAGCGCGACAGCACATCGGCCTCCTCGCGTCCAAAGAACTTGCGGAGCGGCAGCGCCGCCTCGAGCTGCGACACGGCGTCGCGCGATCCGAGGTAGTCGAGAACGACGTTGGAGTCGTCGCTCGATCGCGCGATCCCGATCGCCTGCATCAGGCTTTCGAGTCCGGGGACGGCTCGATTCCCATGAATGCCGCGAACGATGAACTGGGTCTCGGATTCGTAGCGCGGCGCAGCGAGCAAACCGTAATAGACCGCCGAGAGAATGGTCGGCGCCGCAAAGACGGCGATGAGGGCCCATCGCAACATGCGCTTCGTTCGCAGGCCGAAGGCAGACCGCAGCGAGCCGCTGTCGGCGTCGGGGCGCGTTCCGTCCTCGATTTCGAGCCGGCTAGGACCGGAGGTTGCTTCGAGCAGAGAAACCCTCATTCCCGGATCAAGACCCCCTGGCGACAAAATGACGGATCCGCCCGTTTGTTATACCGCGAGGATTCCGCAAAGTCAGCCTCATGGGTTCCGCAAAGTCAGCCACATGGTTTCCGTTGCAACGGCCGCTCGAATTTCTGCTCAGACCGGAGCGAGCCCGGCGGCCATTGGCTTCGGACAGGAGCTTCGGCATTTCCGGCGTCGAATGTCCGCACTCGAATGTCCGCACTCGACGGCAGAACCGATGCTCCTTATGATCCCTGCCGGCTCCATCGGTCGGGACATTCACCGCGCGATCGAAAAGGGGTCCGTTGCTTCCGATAGACGCGGACCAATCGCGCGGATTTTTGCTGGATGGCCGTCCATTTCGACCTCACCGACGTGGCTGCTCACGCTGCGACCTGCGCCTCGCTGACGGGAATCCAGCGGGTCCAAATCGAGTCCGTTCGCTGCGTCGTCCGAAGGGAGCCTCGTTTCGCCGACATCTTCGCCAACCTGTACGGCGCTCATGTCGATCTGGCGCCGCTGTTCGCAGACTCCCGATTGACCGGCGCCGAAGCAATATTCACGCAAATGCGGCGCCTTTTTTCGCCTCTCCCCGCGCTCGGTCTGTCTCGCCGGAGCCCGTCGGATTGCCTTTACGTTGGCGGCGCGTTCTGGGCGCATCCCCGATGCGTGCGGACTTACGAGCAGGCCGCGCGCGACGGGTGCGACGTCGTGGCGCTTTTTCACGACGTCCTCCCGGTCGTGTTCCCCGACCTGGCGGACGCAGGCTGCCGCCCGCTGTTCGAACGCATGCTTCGCCTGCCGGCGCGCGCGATCACGGTGTCGCGGCACGCCCAGGCCCAGATCGAGTGGGCGCGACGCGCGGTCGGCGCTCCGCACGGGCTTGCGCCCGCGACGATCGCGCCTCTTGCGCACGTATTTCCAGCCGCGCCTCGTAATTTTGTCGGCCAAATCGCGCCGAGCCGGCGCCTCGCGGCGATCGAGCGGTCGGGCCCCTTCGCGCTCTGCGTCGGGAGCATTGAAGCCCGGAAGAACCAGGGACCCCTGCTTCGCCTGTGGGAATCCCTCGCCCGGGAAGCGGGTCCCGGCTGGCCGCGGCTCGTCGTCGCCGGAAGGGTCGGATGGCGCGCCAAGGAGACCGCTCGTGTGCTGAAGCGCGCCGACGCGGGAAGCCCGTACCTCTGGATCGATGCGCCGACGGACGAAGAACTCGCGTGGCTGTATGGCCGCGCCCGCTTCACGGTGTTCCCCAGTCTCGCCGAAGGTTGGGGCCTGCCGGTCGGCGAGAGCCTGTGGTTCGGCAAGCCTTGCGTCGCGTCCAACGCCGCGTCGATGCCGGAAGTCGGCGGCCCGCTTTGCTCCTACGCCGACCCGCGCGCCATCGACAGCTTCGCGGCGCCGATTCTCAGGCTTGTTCGAGACGCCGATTTCTACCAGACATCTGTCGCCGCCATCCGGTCCGCCCGGCTTCGCACCTGGGAGGAGACGGCCGACGCGCTCCTCAGCGCCTTGTCGCTTCGCGCAACCGGCAGAGCGGCGCTGCGGGACGACGGACCGGTCGCCGCCTCACGTGGCTTTGAGGCGCCCGTTCTCTAGAAAAAGCGAGCCCGCGCGCCTGCCGCCGGATCGCGCCGTGCCGACTGCTTTGTGATCAGTGCGCGTGCGCTTCGGCGTATGAGCGCCGCGGCGTCCTGCGCGCCTGGTCCTTGAGCCATTGCGTCCACGCGTCGACGCCTTCGCCGCTTCGCGCCGACACCCACTCGATCCGCCCTTCGCCTCTCAAGCGGACGATCGCGCGTCGCGCGCGCTCGACGTCGAAATCTCCGATGACCGGCAGAAGGTCGACTTTGGTGATCAGCACCAGATCCGCATTGCGGAAGATAACCGGGTATTTTTCCGGCTTGTCGTCACCCTCGGCGACGGAGAGCAGCACGACATCGAGATGCTGGCCGACGTCGAAGTCGGCCGGACATACGAGATTGCCGACGTTCTCGATGAACAGAATGTCGATGTCGTCGAGCGGCAATCCCAGAAGCGCGTCGTGGACCATCGCCGCGTCGAGATGGCAGGCGACCCCCGTGGTAATCTGCACCGCCTTCACGCCATGCCGGCGAATGCGCTCCGCGTCGTTCTCGGTCTCGAGATCGCCTTCGATGACCGCGACGCGGAGGCCCGGCGGCAAGGCTGCGATCGTCGCCTCCAATAGGCTGGTCTTCCCTGCGCCGGGCGACGACATCAGATTGACGGCGAGCACGCCGTGCGCGTCGAAATGCCCGCGGACATGGGCCGCGATGCGGTCGTTGGCCGAGAGGAGATTCTCTCGCACGACGATCGTCCGGTCCGCCTTGGCGTCGTGCGCGCCGCACCCGCATGTGTCGCACATCGCATATCTCCTGTTCGGCCGGGCCGATGGGGGCTCGCTTCAGGCGAGCTGCTGTTTTAGCCGGTCGAGATCGGCGATCACGATCGCCGCGGCGTCGAGACGCCGGATGAGGCGATCCCTGATGAGTTCGGCGATGATCGTCGAAACCGATTGCCGCGTCGCGCCGATCTGCATCGCGAATTCCTCGGCGCTGGGCGGGGCGTCGAGCACGAGGCCATCGGCGATCTGTCGGCCGTCTCGCTCCGCCGCTTCGCACAGCGCCTGAACCAGGCGATACCGGACGCATCGGAACACGATGTCCTCGGTCATGCGAATCGCCCGCTGCAGCATGCGGCTCATGGCGGGCATGGCGGAGCGGGCCAGATCGGGATCGCTCCGCACGATCTCCTGATAGGCCTTGCCGCTCATGACGACGACCTCGCCGTCCTTCTTGACCTCGAACATTGGGCCGGCGTGGATCGGGAGCGCATCGCCGGCGTCGAGCGTGAAGAGCGTCAACTCCTTGCCGTCGAGGGAAGCGAAGCATCGCAGCCGGCCGCCTCGGACGATGACGAGGCCACCTTCGGCGACCTTTTCTTCGTCCTCTCCATAGATCAGCTGGCCGGCCTTGATGCGCCGGACCTTGACCAGGGGCGCGAGCGGTCCGTCGAGAATGCGCTCGATGATCTGCGGCAGGGTCAGCGCCTCTGACCGGGCGGCGGCGTCGGCCGCCGCCTGGGCCGGCGACCAGCCCCGGTAGACTCTGGGCGAAAGGCTCATGCGGGCGAACAGGCGCTGGCCGCTTCCGGTCTGAACGATGCAGTCGTCGGACGCCGGATTGTGGCTGACCGCGCCGTGCTCGAGGGTGAACAGGTCGTCGAATCTGGGCGCGCGCGGCGCCGGCCATTCGAGGCCGAGAAGTGCGACGCCATTGCGGTTTGCCCCAACGATTCGATCGCCTTCGAAAGCGAGAATCCCCTCGTGCGGGCTTCCGATGACATAGGGATCGGTGTGGAACCGCATCTGCTCGAAGCCGCGGAACCGCGCCTCGAAAAGGGTGTGTTCGATCTGTTCCGTCGCGCGGTTGACCAGCGCCAGCATCAGGGGCTGCGGCTCGTTCGACGAATTGGTCAGGTCGAGCACGCCCGCAATCGCGCCGAAGGGATCGAAGATCGGCGCAGCGGAACAGCTGAGGATGCTGTGCATCTCGAAGTAATGCTCGGCGCCGATCACCGATCCCGGCGCCTGTTCGGCGAGCGCGGCGCCGATCGCGTTGGTCCCGGCGGTGGCTTCGTCCCACCTGGCGCCGGGGAGAAGGGCGACGTTGGCCGCTTCGGCGGCGAATTTGCCCACGCCGAGGCGATGCAGGACCAGCCCCTGCGGATCGGTCAGAATAACGATTCCGGACGCGACCCTGGCGTCGCGATAGAGGGCATCCATTTCGCCGCGGGCGGCCCGCACCAGGGTTTCGTTGCGCTCCTGCGCTTCAATGAGCCTGTGCCGGGACAAAATATCGAGGGCGGGCCTAGCCGCCCTGTTCAGACCGTAGCTCGCGCTGCGACGCCAAGACCGCAGAATCGCGGCCAGCGCCGGCGTAGCCGGCGCGACGCCGTCGACCAGAAATCTTCGCTTTGCGGCGGCGATCTCCGTGGGAGCGAGCCCCGCGCCCCGGGATCCGTCGGCGACGGTAAGGCGTTGGGAAGACCTTCTGGGCTCGCTCCTGTTCGACTTCACCGCTTTCCCCCCGTTTGGGTGTCTGGCTGAGCTGTCTTGCAAGAGGGGCGGCCGGGGCTTTTCGACATCACAGTCCCGTTATATGCGCGCGTCAACGAACGAAACGCCGCCGGCTCGTCGGCGCGCGCCCGCGCCGACGAGCCAGCCGTGCGCCCGCGTCCCGCGACGCTCGAGAAGATATGGCGCCAATCGCATCAGAGCGCGACTGCGTCGAGAAGCCGCACGGTCTGCGCATCGGGGCGCCCCTCGATCACGTTGAGTGAGCCCGGTCGCTGACCGATGCGGAACAGGTTCGCAAGCGGCATGCCGAGCACGTCGCACAAAATGACGCGATTGACGCCGCAATGGCCGGCGACGGCGACGACGCCGTCCTCTCCGTTAGCGTTCAGGGCCCGCCAGCAGGGCAGCACGCGCGCGGCGAGGTCGGAGAAACTCTCGCCGCCCGGCGGGCGATAGCCGGCGATGTCGCCTCCGCGCCGCTCGTACTCTTGGGGTTGGAACTGCGCGATTGCGCTGCGCAGGGCCCCGTCCCATTCGCCCAGGTCGATCTCGCGCAACGCCGGGCGGACATGGATCGGCGTCTTTTGCCCGGCCGCGAGCAACTCAGCGGTCCGATGCGAACGTTCGAGATCGCTGCAATAGATCGCCGTGATCGGGAAGCGCGCTGAAAGCCGCTGGGCGAGGTCGCGGATCTGCGCCTCGCCCTCGTCGCTCATCGGACAGTCGGTCGCGCCGATGAAGCGGCGATCCGCGTCGCCGACGACGGCGCCATGCCGAATCAGCAGCGCCGCGCGCATTCCGCCGCCTCCCTTTTCGAGAGCCGGCGCTTGCCCTCGCGCCGGAAGAGAATCGCGTCAGCCAGCGACAGCTCCAGGCTGAGGCGGCGCTCTCGAACGGCCGGCCCGACGACCGTGTCGTTGGCGAGCCGCGCGCGGACGGCTTCGAGCACGGCGCCGCCGTGCAATGCGGGCGGCGCGGCGATCGAGAGGGAAAGCGTGGCTGGCGGGCCTTCGTCGAATGTCGCCGCGAAATCGGACACCGCCTGAACGGCGAACAGGGCGTCGTCGAGGCGCGGCAGGCTCAGCGCGCCGCCTCCGGGCATAGTTATCGCTTCGCTAGCCCGCCCCGAGAAGCCATCGAGCCTGCGCAAAATCGACCCGCAACGGCAGGGCGTCTCGATGAGCCGCGCGAGATCGCCGGTGCGATAGCGCAACAGGGGAACGGCTCTGCCGCGCAGAGTCGTGACGACCACCACGCCGACCGCCCCCGGACGGGCCGGCGCGCCGGAGTCCGGGTCGACTGTTTCGACCAAAAGCTCGTTCTCGCGCAGATGGCAGCCGCAATGTTCTGCACAGTCGACGGCGCCGCCGTAGCCGGTTTCGGTCATGCCCCAGTGCTGGAAAACTTCCGCGCCGAAGGCGGCCCCGATGGATCGCGCAAGGCTCGGTGCGACATGGTCAGAGCTCAAGAGGACCGCGCGCGCGCGAAGCGCAGCGCCGGCGGCGCACGAGGCGACGCGCGCGGCGGCGAGCAACGGGACCGGGGCGCCAACCACGACGTCGGGCCGCTCTGCCCTGAGCCACGCCGCGAGCGCCTCCGGGTCGAAGGGCGGGGCCGCGCGTCTGCAGTCGGCGCCGAGACGGCCGAGCGCGACGGCGAGGCCGTCGACGATGCCGCCCGCCGCGCCGCCCGGAAAGGCGACGGCCACGCGGTCGCCGCGACGGGTGAAGAGGCCCATGCCGTGGACGAAGTAGTCGATGGTCGCTTCGCGATCCTCCGGCGAGAAATGCAGACGTTTCGGCGGCCCGCTGGTGCCCGAACTCGGCAGCGTGACGACGCGAGCGACATCGGCCTGTGACAGCGCCAGGAGCGGTGGATCGTTTCGCGACAGATCGGCGGCGAACGTGAACGGCAGGCGCGCGATATCCGCGGTCGAAGCGATCGCCGCCGCCGGCCAGTCGCGACGGGCGCGATAGAACGGGCTTGCGGCGCGGGCGTAAGCGATCGCCTCTCGCAGGCGCTCGGCTTGCCAGGCGGCGAGCGCGGGCCGTGTGAGCGGTCCGGCGAGGCCCATCCGCTCCGCCATCCAGCCGTCGAGCGTTTTCATCCCGCCGCCTCGAGGGCGCTCGTGGCGGCGCGGTAGAGCGGCTTGCCGTCCCGGCTGGTCAGATTGTAGGCGCAGAAGGGAATGACGCGCCGGTCGGGCGCGACCACGTGAATGTGGCACTGCCGGAGCCTGTCGAGGTCGAGCGTCCAGGCGTCCTGGAACGCCATCCCGGAGAGGCCCAGCGTCAGCTCGCGGCCGGCGAGAAAGGAGTCGAAAGACTCGAGCCCCGCGACTGACGGCGCGTCGCGATCATGACGGGTCCACTGGCCCGCGACATAGCGCCTCTCCCGCGCCACCTCCGCGCTCGGGCGCGTCGAGCCGCAGCATGCAGCTTTCGGAGAGGGTTCGGGAGCGCCGCAGCAGGATGCCGGCGCCTCGGCCGCCGCGGTAAGCCGCCCTGCCTCGTCGACCACGAAACGTCCGCTGAAGGAACAGTAGGGATTCTCCGCCGACCCGGGCCGGAAGTCGGTAATGCGGATGGTCCTGCCGCTATGGGCGATCAGCGCCTGCATCACCTCGGGCAGCGTGATGCGCAAGGCGTCGTCCGGCGCCGCGAGGCAGCGCCCGAAATAGCTGACCGGCTGGAAGTGCACGGCGCGGACTGCAGGCACGCGCGCGACGGCGAAATCGACAATGGCGCCGATCGCGTCGACGTTGACGCCGGGAACGAGCGTCGGGGTCAGCACCACGCCGATCCCGGCTTTGGCGCAATGGTCGATGGCGAGCGTCTTCAGCCGCATGAGCTTCGCGCCTCTTAGGCGGCGGTGCACGTCGTCGTCGACGCCGTCGAACTGCAGGAACACGCAGTCGAGTCCGGCCTTCGCCAGTTCGGCCACGAATGCGGTGTCCTTGGCGAGGCGAACGCCGTTGCTGTTCAGTTGAACGAAGTCGAAGCCGCGCGATCGGACGAGGGCGACGATGTCCGGCAGGTCATCCCGCACCGTCGGCTCGCCGCCCGACAGCTGGACATGGACCCGTCCGCCGGACTCCATGAGCGTGTCGAGCAAGCCTTCGATCTCCCCGAGGCTCGCGTCGGTCCCCTGGCGGGTGGCCGAGGCGTAGCAGACGGGACAGGCGAGATCGCAGCGCGACGTCACCTCGAGGAGGACGCAGCAGCCCTGCTGGCGGTGGTCGGGGCAGAGCCCGCAATCCTGCGGGCAGCCGCGCGCGACCGGCGTGGCGGCGACCGGCGGCCGGGAATAGGCGCGCGGCGCTTCTCCCCAGAGCCGATAGGAGCTGAGGCCCCGCCAGATCGGCGTTTTAGTCGTCCCGTGCTCGCGGCAGGTTTTCCGCAGATAAACCGTGTCGCCCTCGGCGATTCGCTCGGCCGGGATCGTCGCGAGGCATTCCGGGCAGACGCTTTCCGTGACGCCAAGGGAGGGGTTAGCGCAGCAGGTCATCGGGGTGTTCCGATCAGAGTTTCGCGAGGCCTCTCACGGGGCGTATCGAGGCGGCCGATGCGCGCTTCGATCGCCTCTTGCACGGCCTTGGCTCCGAGATACCGGCGGTTCGCTGCGGCGAAGGCAGCCAAGTCGTCGGCGTAGCGCACGAGCGCGGGAACGAAGCGGTCCTCGAGCGAGACCCGCGTCTCGCCCCGGACCAGCTTGTCGGCGAGATAAACGACGGCGGTTTCATCGAGCCGCGTGGCCCCCGCCCCGAGATCGGTGTGGCGCGCCACCGCCTCGGCAAGCTCCGGGAAGCCGAAGGCGGCGATCATCGTGGCGCCCGCTTCGGCGTGATGGGGAAGTCCCTTCGCAATGTCGTGCAGCCACGCGGCGGCGCGCGCGCGATCCGGGTCGACCGGCTCGCCCGCCAGACGGAGCCGCCGCGCGATCTCCGCAGCCAGTGCTGCGACCACGCGGCTGTGGCGGCGCACAGGCTCCGGCGTCGCCGCCGCCTCCAGCATCGCCTCGCACTCCGCGGGGTCGGGAAAGCGGCGGCGCGCCAGCGCCGACGCGAGCCGGCGAAAGTCCTCGGGGCGATCCATGTCGGTGAGGCAGCCCCAGTCGAAAACCGGAACGTTCAGCGCCTCACGCTCGCGCCGCTGAAGCAGCGCCAAAAGGCCGCCGTCGCCACTCCATGCAAGGACTTCGGCAAACAGCGCGCGCCGGATCAGCGGCGGGTGACCGCGTTCGCCGCGAAACGTCGGGTAGAGAATGGCTGCGTCATTCGCCGACGCGGCGTCGAGGAGCCGCGCGATCGTGGAGGCGCGCACGAGCGGCATATCGACCGGCATGAGCAGGAACGCCTCCGTCTCCGCAGGCAGCCCG
>NZ_JBKQOT010000720.1:0-8762 GCF_052145395.1 Roseiarcus sp. | reverse complement strand
CTTGTCGACGGTGCGCGGGGTCAAGGATCTCGACCCCAAGACCGCGCGCAAGGTGGATTTCTACACCCGCCAGTTCGTCGACGCGATGTCGCCGACGAACTTCATCGCCACCAATCCCGAAGTGCTGTCGGCGACGCTGAACACAGGGGGGGAGAACCTGCTGCTCGGGCTTGAACACGTGCTCGCCGATCTCGATCACGGCGAGGGCCGGCTGCAGATCTCCATGACCGACATGAACGCCTTCCGGTTCGGCGAGAACATCGCCTCGACGCCGGGCAAGGTCATCTACCAGAACGAGCTCCTGCAGCTCCTTCAGTATAATCCGTCGACGCCGAACGTGCGCAAGCGGCCGCTGTTCATCATCATGCCGTGGATCAACAAGTACTACGTGCTCGACCTGCAGCCGAAGAATTCGTTCATCAAATGGGCGGTCGACCAGGGGCATACGGTGTTCGTGCCCTCCTGGGTCAATCCGGACGAGAAGCTCGCTGAGACGACCTTCGAGGATTACATGACCCACGGACTGATCGCCGCGTTCGACGCCATCGAGGC
The DNA here is from genome assembly GCF_052145395.1 of Roseiarcus sp. NCBI lineage: Bacteria > Pseudomonadati > Pseudomonadota > Alphaproteobacteria > Hyphomicrobiales > Roseiarcaceae > Roseiarcus > Roseiarcus sp. The sequence continues at coordinate 8,210 of NZ_JBKQOT010000720.1, read as the reverse complement.
GGCGACGGGGGAGCATAGTTTCAACGCGATCGGCTATTGTCTCGGCGGCACCATGCTCGCCGCCACGATGGCCTATCTGACCGCGCATGGCGACGACCGCATCGCCAGCGCCACCGATTTCGTCACGCTGATCGATTTCACCGAGGTCGGCGACATGGGGGTGTTCGTCGACGATGATCAGATCTCGTCGGTCGAGAAGCGCATGCAGGAGCACGGCTATCTCGAGGCGGCGGACATGGCGATGTCGTTCAACATGCTGCGCGCTAACGACCTCATCTGGTCGTTCGTGGTCAACAACTACCTGCTCGGCAAGGAGCCGGTTCCCTTCGATCTTCTGTACTGGAACGCCGATGCGACCCGCATGCCGGCGGTGATGCATTCGTATTATATGCGTAACATGTATCAGAAGAACCTGCTGAAGGAGCCCGGCGGCATTACGCTAGCCGGCACGCCGATCGACCTCAGGACAATCAAGACGCCGATGTTCCTGCTGTCGTGCAAAGAGGACCATCTCGCGCCGTGGAAGTCGACCTACGCGGCGACGCAGATCTATTCGGGGCCGGTCACGTTCGTGCTGGCGGCCTCAGGGCACCTGGCGGGCGTGATCAGCCCGCCCGGCAGCAAGTACGGCCACTGGACCAACGACAAGCTGCCTCCGAGCCCCGACGAATGGTTCGCGGGCGCCCAGGCGCAAAAGGGGTCCTGGTGGCCGTACTGGGACAAGTGGGTGACGCAGTATGACGGCGGCCGCGTACCGGCGCGCGTCCCGGGCGACGGAAAGCTCCCCGTCATCGAGGATGCGCCGGGCTCCTACGTGCGGGTGCGCGCCGTGTGACGCGCTCCCTGCGACCTCCGTCTCTCGAACGCAAAGCGGCCTTGACCGAGCGATCCGCGCCTGGCCTCGAGGCGCTTGGCGGCGGCAATTGCTCAGGCGCGTGAATTTTGCTTGAACGGCCGGCGCGCGGTTCCCGCGCCGGAGAGACGCGCCGATGGCCAGCGCACGCAACGACGTTGACGCTTCGGGCGTGAAGTCCCTGACGCATATCGGCGTCGAGGGCGAAGCGCGCATGGTCGACGTCGGCGATAAGGCGGCCACGAGCCGCGTTGCAATCGCCGAGGGACGGGTCCGGATGGCGCCGACGACGCTGGCGACGATTCTCGTCGGCGACGCCAAAAAAGGCGACGTGATCGGGGCGGCGCGCATTGCCGGCATCATGGCCGCGAAGAAGACGTCTGAACTCATCCCGCTCTGCCACCCGATCGCGCTCAGCAGCGTGGTTGTCGACATCGCGCCGGACGAGGCCTTGCCCGGCCTCTCGGTGCGCGCCGAGGCGCGCTCTTTCGGGCCGACTGGCGTCGAAATGGAGGCGCTGACCGCCGTGGCGGTCGCCTGCCTCACCATCTACGACATGGCCAAGGCGGTCGACCGCGGGATGAGCGTCGAAGGCGTGCGCCTTCTGGAAAAACGGGGCGGAAAGTCGGGCGAATGGCGGGCGCAGGAGCTGAAGTCATGAGCGGCATGATCAGCGTCGAGGAGGCGCTCGCGCGCGTGCTTGCCTCGGCCGGCACGCCGCTCGGCGAGGAGCGCGTGGCGCTCGAAGAGGCGTACGGCCGCGTGCTGGCGCGCGATCTGGCGGCGCTGCGCACCCAGCCGCCCTTCGCCAATTCTGCGATGGACGGTTACGGCCTGCGCGCGGCCGACACGCTGGCCGCGCCCGCAACTCTCAAGGCGATCGGCGAAGCGGCTGCGGGACGAGCGTTCGCCGGCGCGGTCGGACCGGGCGAGGCGGTGCGCATTTTCACCGGCGCGCCGTTGCCGACCGGCGCCGACGCGGTCGTCGTGCAGGAGGATGTCCGGCGCGAAGGCGACCGCGTGACGCTCGCCGCACCCGTCCCCGTCGGCGACAACCTCCGGCCCGAGGGGCTCGACTTTTGCGACGGCGAGGCGCTGATTCTCGCGGGTCGCCGCCTGAGCCCCCGCGACGTGGCGCTGGCCGCTGCGGCGAATCACGCCGAGCTCCCGGTCCGCCGCCACGCCCGGGTCGCGATCCTCGCCACCGGCGACGAGCTTGTCGCCCCGGGAGGGACGCTCGGCCCGTCGCAGATCGTCGCCTCCAACAATTTCACGGTGGCGGGAATCGTCGACGCCTGCGGCGGCATCCCCATCGACCTCGGCATTGCGCGGGACAGCATGGAGGCCCTCGACGCGGCGATCCGCGAGGCGCTCGATGCGAAGGTCGACGTTCTCGTGACCCTCGGCGGCGCCTCGGTCGGCGATCACGACCTGGTGCAGAAAGCGCTCGTCGCGGCCGGAATGGAGCTCAGCTTCTGGAAGATCGCCATGCGCCCGGGCAAGCCGTTGATGCACGGGCGGCTCGGCGAGCTCATCGTCCTCGGCCTGCCGGGCAACCCGACTTCGTCGACGGTCTGCGCGATCCTCTTCCTGCGCCCGCTCTTGCGCGCCCTGCACGGCGAGTTCGAGCCGGGCGCCGACCCGACCCGGCCCGCCCGCCTCGCCGTGGACATGATGGCCAACGACCGCCCGCGCCAGGATTACGTGCGCTGCGCGCTGGCGCGCGACGCGGACGGCGTGCTCCTCGCAACGCCGGCGGCGTTGCAAGATTCCTCGCTGGTCAAAGTGATGGCGCGCGCCGACGGACTCGTCGTCCGACCGCCGCAGGCCGCCCCGGCGCGGGCGGGCGATGCGTGCCGGGTTCTCGTATTGGTCGAGTTTGGAGTGTAGAAGAAAAGACAGCGTATGTCGGCTCGCCCGGCCCCTCAGCTTGGTTTCTGCAGAGGCAAGGCCGGGGGCAACCCTCCGATCGCTTGGATCGCTTCCCTCAGCGGATCGGTTTGGTTTCCTCGACCGTCCGCGGGCGCGCGCCGTCTCTCAGCATCGCTGATCGTCATCCCTGACGTGGCTTGCCTACGATGCGACAACGTTGGGCTCGCGGCGTTTCCTTTTTCGCATGCCGCGCTAACCGCGCTTTGCGCGCCTGTCGCGCACATGGTCCTGAAATACCGAAAACAGGAAGGCAGTCGTCAACCCGAACAGGATCACGCCGTTAAGCGCCTCGAGCGCGCCCATCAGCCGCCAGTGTTTTTCGAGGACGAGATTGTCGTGGCCATAGGTCGTCATGGCGTTGAGCGAGAACAGCATCGCCAGGCGCGCATCATCGAGCGCCCAGAGCGCGACATAGGCAGTGGCCCAGACAACCGCCTCCGCCCCGTGGAGGATCGTCACGAGCTGCACGGCCGCGGCTACGACCGCCGCAAAAACCGTGCTCGACCGGCGCGCGCTCAGAGTCTGGGTCAGATGGACGACCACCCTCTCGTAAATCTGCACCAAAGCAAACCCGTGCGCGAGCACGGTCAGAACGATCAGCGGCACACCCCACGCCCAGTTTTCCGACCAGCTCTCAGCGTGTTCGATCATGGTCCGTCCTGGCCGCCCGAGCCCTGTCGGCGGGGGCCGTCGCCAAACGGCGGTTCGCTCAGTAGAGGACGCCGAGGACCGCCTTGGAGAACGCGTCCACCCGAGCCGTCTTCTGGGCGTCGCTGAGCTCAGCCGCCTTGTCGACGCCAGGGCAATAGGCCGTGATGAGATAGTTGGCGATCTCGGCGGACCCGGCGCTCGGGTAGCGCTTGCGCAGTCCGTCGATGATCGCCGGAATCTGGGGCGTAACGTCTGCGCCGTTCAAAACCGACGCGAGCTCGGCGATTTGGCCCGGCGTCTCCTTGATCACGCCCGCTTGGCTCGCGGGCTGCGGCAGGGGGCACTCGAGCGCCCTCGCGGGCGCCGTGAGGCCGGTCAATACCCCGGCGAAGAGCGCCGCGACGGCGGCTCGCGCGATAAGACGATTGGTCACAAGCCCCTCCAGTCCCAGAAATCTGGGCATGCGCGCCGGGTCAGTACCAGCCGGGCGCCAGTGGCCCCCAGGCGCCGCCCCAGTCCTCGGCGGCCGCCACGTTGAGCTGCGCCGTCACCTCCTGCATCTGCGCAATGTTGTTGGCGGTCCGGATCTCCTGATACTGCTGATAGGCGGCCGGGCTACCGACGAAGGCGCAATTGCAGCCCGCAGCGTCGGCATAGATGTAGACCGGCCCCCTCTTGCGCTGGGCGAAGACGATCGTGTTCTGCGGCAAGGCCTGGAGTTTCGCGACTCTCGCAGGCGTGTCGGCCTGGAGCCGGGTGAAGCCGGCCGCCGAAAGCTGGCCCTCCTTCTCCTGCGCGCCGACGCTTGCACATCCGGCCATCCCGACGACCGCCGCCAATCCAGCAAACAGCGCGAACTTTCCGTTCATCATCCGGCCCCTCTGCCCTTTCGGCGCCCTTAATTCGCGGCGAACTTGGCCCGCGTTGCAAAGCGAGTCAACCGGATGAGGCCGGGATTCCCCAAAAGCCGGACAGGCTAAGGCGCGCGGATCCAGTCGAGCGCCTCGCTGTCGTGCGCCTTATCGAAGGCGTGCGCCTCAGGGTGCAGGACGAGCCTGACGGTATCGACGAGCCAATGCTGTCAATCGCTGCCGACGACGACTGCGACGCGTTCGACGTGGGCTTGATGGTTCTTGATACGCGGCGAGGTTGTCTCAGCCGGCGAACGCGTAGGCGTCGATGAGCACTCGGATCGAACCGTTCCGATCGATCATCTTGTCGACCACAGGCGCGAGCGCATGAGAATCCGCAGCGCCCAGCTTGCCTCAGGGTGTCACGCTTAGCGCGCGATCCGACAAAGCCTCTGCCATTATCATCCGCCCCCCTTGTTATACGCGCGCGCCGACGATCGCCCGCCAGAAGCCGCTGAAGCCCAATTCGAAGCCGACGATCGAATATTCGAGGTCGATCGCATCCATCACTTCGTAGGCGGAATTATTGCAGATCGAGAAGATGATCAGCCCTTCCTTCGAAACATGGTGGCGCGCCTGCCGCAGGTAGGACTCCGTAATGAGACCGTGCGGGTCGCAAAGGCTGTACTTCTCGATGTCGTTCTCCGGGACCTTGTCGATCATCGGCGTGTTGAACACGATCAGGTCGAACTCCCTCTCCTCGATCCTCTCGAACAGGTCGGATTGGAACGCGGTCAGGCTGAGCCCATTCAGTTCGGCGTTGTCGAGCGTGGCCTGGACGGCGACCGGCGAGATGTCGGTCGCAACCGTCTTGGACGTCCAATTCGCCGCCATATAAAGGGAGATGATGCCGCAGCCCGCGCCAATCTCGAGCGTCTTTTTTATCCGACTCTGATCCATCGCCTTGATGTTGCGGATGAAAAACTCAGAGCTCGAATCGGGAAGAGGGTGGTAGACCCCTGCCGGAACATCGATCACCAGTCCGTCGGTCAGAATGCGCTCGGGGACCGCCTGCCGGCGGACGAGGGCCGCATGGGCGGCGGCGATATCGAAAACCGACGCGCTCACCAGATCAGCAAGGCCAAGCTTGCGAAGCACAGACTGTCGCGCGCCGACCCGGTATTGGATGTTCATTGCGTTCGCCTTTGATGGATTGGCGCGCTTCCCCACCCCTTAGGCCCCTTTGCGACGGAGCGGAAGTCCGCCCGGGCCGTTCTAGCTTATACGCACGGCGATCGCGTCAGGTTCAGCTTTCCCGTCCGCGTTCGCTCTCGTGCCAGTCGGACAGGAGCCAATGCGAGAGCGCCGTCAGGAACACATGAATTGTGATGCCGGCGATCGAGATCAAGAGGAGCGCTGCGAACATTCGCGGAATGTTGAGGCGAAATCCCGATTCAACGATGCGGTAGGCGAGACCCGAACCCTGCCCCGCCGAGCCTGCGGCGATCTCTGCGACGATGGCGCCGATCAGCGCCAAGCCTCCGCTGATTCGAAGGCCCGCCAGGAAATACGGCAGCGCGGAAGGGAGCCTGAGCAGCATAAACTGCTGGAGGCGCGAGGCGCGATACATGTTGAACAGATCGACGAGATTGTGGTCCGCCGACGACAGGCCGAGCGTCGTGTTCGCCAGCAAAGGGAAGAAAGCCACCAGGAAGGCGCACACCAGAACGGCGACGGTCGGGCTTAGATAGATCAGCAGCAGCGGCGCAATCGCCACGATCGGCGTCACCTGCATGGCGACTGCGAAAGGGTAGAAGGCCCGCTCGACGAGCCGGGACTGTGCGAAGATGATGGCAAGGGTCACGCTGCCGATGACCGCCGCGATCAGCGCCTTGAGCGTGATCGAGAGCGTCACCCACAGCGAGCTCGACAGGGTCGGCCAGTCCGTGAACAGCGTGGAGATGATGACGCTCGGGGCCGGCAGCAGATACGGAGGGATCGCGAAATACCGCACCACCCCTTCCCATACGAAAAGGCCGAAACCTAGGGTCAGAGCGGGAACGGCGTAGCCGACAAAATCGTCGCTGGTCATTCCATGAGCTCGCTCGGCGCCGCCTCGCCCATGGCCTCATGCAGCGCGTTGGAGGTGCGGCGGCAGGTGTCGGCGTAGGTGGCGGTCAAGCGGAACCCCTCCCGCCGGATCGGCGGCGCTTCGACATTGATCTCCGCGAACGCCCGCCCCGGACGGGCCGCCATGACGACGATCCGATCCGCGAGATAGACGCTCTCGAACACCGAATGCGTCACGAACACGACCGTCGCGCTCAGCGACGCCTGCAGGTCGGCCAGATCGTCGTTGAGCTTGAGGCGGGTGATCTCGTCGAGGGCGGCGAACGGCTCGTCCATCAGCAGAACCGACGGGCGGGTGACGAGCGCCCGGGCGATCGAGACGCGCATTTTCATGCCGCCCGACAGCTGGCGCGGATAAGCCTTGGCGAAGCCCGACAGCCCGACCTGGGCGAGCGCTTCCTCGATCCGGGTCCGCGCCTCGTGCTTCGAAACGCCGGCGAGCCGCAAGGGTAACCAGACGTTGGTGAACACGTCGGACCACGGCGTCAGCGTCGGCTCCTGGAAGACGAAGCCGAACTGAGGCCGCTCGCAACCCCAGACGATCTCCCCTCGAGTGGGCTCCGCCAGTCCGGTCAGGAGCCTCAGCACTGTCGACTTGCCGCAGCCGGACGGCCCAAGCAGGGCGAGAAACTCGCCCGTGCGGATTTCAAGGTCCAGGCCGGTCAGAGCGGTGACCTCATTGGCGAAAACCTTGTCCACCTGCTTGAAGGTCGCCAGCGCCGGCGCCCGGGCCTTGGACGGTACAGGCCCTCCCGGCGAGGGAAACGTTACGACCTTGGTCATCCGCCCACCTGAACCGCCGGTCCGCGGACCGTGTGCGGCCATCCCGACGGCGGCGGCGCAAACTCAGGGCCGAGGACCGCCTTCCCTCGGCGCTCCGGAGCGAGCGCGCATTTCACTCCCGCCGACATTCGCCCCTCGTTATCTTGGCTTTCGTCTTTGCTTGGCTGCGTCCGGTCGGACGCCCCTTTACTTGACTGACAACCAAAGCTTATCGAGGTCGGCCGGCGCGGTCAAACCGACGCTCCGGCGACCCGCACGACCGCGGCGGCGACGCCGTCCTTGACGAGAAACTCCGGGGCGTGCGATTCGCCGCAAGCGGCCGTCGCCGCCGTGGCGAAAGGGCTCCCGATCGATGGCCAGAGACTACGTCGCCGATAATCTCGAAACGCCGAACCTCGACCGCCTGTTCCCTAACATGGCGGAATTCGACAGGAGCGTTTCGACTTGGCCGTGGCTGAGGCGCGACATCGATCATCCATACCGGGCCGACCGGCGCAATCCGATCGTCGGTTTCATCAACCGGGACGAGGCCTCGATCCTCTACGCCAGCGCGCGGCTTTTTCAGGGATGCGCCGGACTCGAAATTGGCGCATGGCGCGGCTGGTCGACCGCCCATCTCATCGCCTCAGGCCTCCGGTCACTGGACGTCGTCGAGCCGCTTCTGGCCGACCCGGCTTGGCGGGCTGAGTTCGAGGCGGTCGTTCGCGACGCCGGCGGCGCCGAAAGGACGACTCTCGTTCCCGAGACGAGTCCCGAGGCGGTCGTCCGCCTCGGCGAAGCGGGCCAGCGATGGTCGTTCGTCTTTATCGACGGCGATCATGATGGCGAGGGCCCGACGCGCGACGCCCTCGCCTGCCTGCCCTATTTCGAGCCGACCGGTATGGTTCTCTTCCATGATCTCGTCTCGCCCCATGTCGCGAAAGGGCTGCGGGCGTTCGAACAGGCGGGCTGGCGGGTGATGGCCTATCAGACCGCGCAGATGGTCGGAGTCGCTTAGATGGGAAGAGCGT
>NZ_JBKQOT010000719.1:0-5276 GCF_052145395.1 Roseiarcus sp. | reverse complement strand
GTGATGTATTTTATAAGTGTTGTGATCTATTCAATTGTTGTGTTTACTTATTTTCTTTTGTACAAAATCGACGTGTCGGTTCTAGTGATAATTCTTATGATATTGTGCATTGGCCTGCCGGCCGCTTTTGACAGGCCCTATGACGTGCGCCGCCCGACGTTTTTGAAAACACGGGCGGATCGCAATAGTTGCGAACTGGCCGCACTTATTGGACAATACGTTCTCAAAACAGTCAATGGGGCCGCAATGTAGTTAGTCGTCGCAGTTGATGCGGCGGCTGCGATGAATGCTGTTCCGGTCGGTGAAGCCTAGGCTTGAACGCCCGCTCTCACACCGCTGACGGCGAACTGTTTTAGGCCCGCTCCGAAACGACATTTTACCTCCGGCGGTGTATGTTCTCCGCCCAGTCCGAATGCCGCGTCGCCCTCCGGGCTCCTCGCGAGGACGCCGCCCTTGGGGGTCGGCCAGGGCCTCCTATCCGACCGGCACCGTCGTCGTCTCGGCTTTGAGGACGGTCTTGAGGTAGATCGCTTCCTTCGTTTCCCCGACCTGGCCAGCCAACCGGGAGCCCTCGCGCACGAGCCTGGAGAAGGGCGAGCGGCGACGCGGCCGGACGGGTCCGCCGACGTTCATGGCTGTGCTGAAGGTCTGGCCGCCCTCGTCGGCAGGGCGCAAATGGTCCTGGATCGCGACGGCGGGAATGAGCTGGTAAATCCGGAGGCCTAGGCGGCGCGCATTCTTGGGAAACAGGGAATAGTCCGCCGGGAGCGCGGGCGGATCGGTCAGCTCGAGATAGCGCTCCGCGCCCGCGCGCGACAAGAGGTAGGCCGCGCTGCTCTCGTGCCGACTGTAGAGCCGCGCGACCTCGCGTCCGCCGACGACCGGACGCCGAACCCCAAGCCTGACCCTCTGGAAATAGGTGTCCAGCTTGACGGCGTGTGCGTCCGGCGGGACCCAAGCGTCGCTGTCGATCAGCGCCTCGAACCCTGGCCAGATGTGAAGGTCGTCTTCGAGGAAACAGGCGTGCGGGTCCGAGCCGCAGAGGAAAACCCGCCAAGCGTCTCTGTGGCTCGCCAAGCAGGCGAGCTCGAACCGCGTCAGCGGCGGCTTGGCTTTCTCGGGATACTTCGATCCGTCGACCGCCGACACGCGCACGAAGGAAACATCCTCGAGCTGCCGACGCATGTGCGCCAGGCGATCCCAATCCCGATCGAGATTGATCACATAGACCTTCATCGTTGAAGTCCAGGTCTCACTTCAGACCTTCATCTGCGCCCCGAGCTCGACCACGCGATCCGAGGGCAGATTGAAGAAGTCCGGAGCGTTCGCGGCCTGCCGGCTCATGGAGATGAAAAGCCGATCCTGCCATTGAGGCATGCCGGAGTTTTGCGCCGCCTTCAGGGTCCGACGGCCGAGGAAGAACGAGGTCGTCATGATGTCGAACTTCAAGCCGGCCTTCCGCATCGCCGCGAGCGCGCGCGGAATGTGGGGCTGCTCCATGTAGCCGAAATGAAGCGTGACCAACGTGAAGTCGGCGGAAAGAGACGCGATCTCGAAGCGGTTGGTCTCCGCCACACGCGGGGTCGTCTCCGTGCGCACGTTCAGGAGCACGATGCGCTCATGCAGCACCTTGTTGTGCTTCAAGTTATGCATAAGGGACGAAGGCGCCGAGGTCGGGTCGTTGGTCAGAAAGACGGCGGTTCCGGGAACGCGCACCGGCTTCGACTTCTGGAGCATCTTGATGAGGTCAGCCATCGGAATCGAGTCCCGATGGGTCTTGGCGTTGAGGATCGCGCTGCCGCGCGACCAGGTCCACATCACGATGAACATCGCGCCGCCGAGCATTAGCGGAACCCAGCCGCCGTCCAGGACCTTGTAGAGGTTGGCGATGAAAAAGCCGATGTCGATCGACAGAAAGGCGCAGACGAGCGCAAGCGCGCCCCAGAGCGGCCAACGCCACAGTTTCCAGACAACGAAAAACGCCAGCGCCGTCGTCGCCACCATGGTGCCGGAAACCGCGATGCCGTAGGCGTTCGCCAGCGCGTCCGACGAGCGGAAGAGCAGCACCAGCGCCAGAACGCCGAGCAGCAGCACCCTGTTCACCCGCGGGATGAAAATCTGTCCCTCCTGGGTGGAGGAGGTATGCACGATTTCCAGGCGCGGAAGCAGGCCGAGCTGGATCGCCTGGCTGGCGAGCGAATAGGCGCCGGTGATCACAGCCTGGCTTGCGATGACCGTCGCGGCCGTCGCGAGCAGGATCAAAGGCACGAGGCCCCAGCTCGGGGCCATGAGATAGAACGGATTCTCCACCGCCTTGGGGTCGCTAAGGATCAGCGCGCCCTGGCCGAGATAGTTGCAGATCAGCGCCGGCAAGACCAGGAACAACCAGGCTGCCTGGATGGGTCGCCGGCCGAAATGTCCCATGTCGGCGTACAGCGCCTCGGCGCCGGTCACGGCGAGAAACACGCTTCCGAGCACGACGAACCCGACTGCGCCATGAGCGAAAATGAAGCTGACGCCCGGCGCCGGGCTCAGCGCCTGCAGGATCTCCCAGGCTGCAGCGATATGAACGAGGCCAAGCACCGCGTTCACCACAAAAAACACAGCCATGATCGGCCCGAAAAACGCCGCGACTCCGGCCGTGCCGCGACTCTGCGCGGTGAACAGAAGCACGAGAATGACGACCGTCGCCGGCAGGATATAGGGCGCGAGATCGGAGTCGACCTGCTTCAGGCCCTCGAGCGCGGAGAGGACCGAGATCGCGGGGGTGATCATCGCGTCGCCGGAAAAGAGGGCCGAGCCGGCCACGCCAAGCAGAAAGGCGATCGTGGTGCGTTGGCCGAGCGCCCGTTGCGCCAGCGCTTTCAGCGAGAGGATGCCGCCTTCGCCCTTGTTGTCGGCCTGCATCAGAAACACCACGTATTTCGCGGTGACGACGATCAAAAGGGCCCAGATGATGAGGGAAACGACGCCGATCACGTCCCTTGCGCCGATACCGGACCCCTTGAACTGGCCGAGCGCGGTTTGAAGGGCGTAGAGCGGGCTCGTTCCGATATCGCCGAAGACGACGCCGATCGAGCCGAGCGAAAGAATCCAGAAACTGCCGGCGAAATGGCCGGGGGCCGTGGTTTCGACGCGGTGCGGGCCCGGAGGGTAGTCCTTCGTGGCGTTTTCGGACATTGACAAAGAACCCCGGAGGCGTCGGTCGCGTTTTCAAGCCGGCAAAAAAGGCGGACGTCTATACTCTGCCACGCCTCGCACGCATAGGGTCGGGCGTTTAGCCTTTGGCGGCGCCCGACCGGTCATAACGCCGCAGCCTCATTCGCGTGCTCGGTCAACAGGCGCGCGGTTACATCCGGCTGCTCGATCCCGGGAATGTGCCCGGCGCCCGATATGATCTCGAACCGGGCGCGGCTGATCCGCGCCGCGGTCTCGCGCACGAGCGCCACCGGCGTGGAGCCGTCCTGATCGCCCACGAGACAGAGGGTCGGAACGGCGATGGCGCCGGCATAGGGACGAAGATCGGCGCGCTTCAGGGCGCCGCAGGCGGCGAGATATCCCTTTATCGGCGTACGGACGAGCATGGTCCGCCAGCCGATCAGCTCGTCCGCCCGGCGGGACCGGAAGTCGGGGGTGAACCAGCGTTCGAGGACGCCGTCCGCGATCGCCTCGACGCCGCCGGCCTCGATCGCGGCGATGCGCGCGTCCCAACTGGCCTCGTCGCCGATCTTCGCGGCCGTGTCGGAGAGCACGAGGCCGGCGAAAAGGTCCGGCCGATCCCGGTAGAGCTGCTGGGCGATCAGGCCGCCGATCGACAGACCGACGATCGTCGCGCGCTGAACGCCGAGAGCGTCCAGAAGGCCGGCGAGGTCGCCCGCGTAGTCGGCCATGTCGGTGCGGTCGGGCCCGGCTTCCGAGAGTCCGTGCCCGCGCTTGTCGTAGCGGATGACGCGGAAGTCGCGCGCCAGTCGGCCGGCCGTCTCGTCCCAGATGCGCAGGTCGCTGCCGAGCGCATTGATGAGGGCGATCGGCGGGCCCGCGCGCGGCCCCTCGTCCCGATAGTGGATGACGCCGCCGTTCGCCCGCACGAAGCCCATGAGGAAGCCCCTCTCAATCGCGGTTCACCAGCCGCTCGACGGACCGCGGCTTTGGCGCCGGCGCGGCCGGAACGCTGTTCGTCCTCAGACCGCGGAAGAATGTCCACCAGTACCATAGGATGAGGAGCGGCGCGCCGATGTCGACGACCGCGTCGAGACCGGGGATCGGCATCGCCGGCGCCGCGATCAGGCCCGCCGCCGCGGTCGCGCCGACGCGGTAGCTCAGCGCGACCAGAATGCGCTTCAGCGGGTTGTCGTCCGGCATGCGGGAGACGATGACCAGGAGCGCAATGAGCAGGGCGGTCATCGCGACCACGAAGATGAGCAGGTCGCGGATGATCGCCTCGATCGAGGAGAGGGCGTCCATGCGATGTCTCCGAGGCCCGCGGACGGGCCTGTTCCCCTAAACTCCTTAGGCGGGTAGAACGATCCGGACAAGCGAGCCGGGAGGCGGACATGGGCGGAGCGATCGAACACTGGCATGAGGCGGCGCGGGCCCGCGATCCGGCGGCCCTCGACGCCCTACTCGCCGAGGACGCGGTCTTTCTCTCGCCGGTCGTCCACACGCCGCAGCGGGGCAAGGCGATCACGGCGAAATACCTCGCTGCGGCGCTGCGGGTTCTCGGCAATCCAGAATTCCGCTACGTCGAGCAGTGGATCGGGCCCAACTCGGCGGTGCTGGAGTTCGCGACCGTCATCGACGGAATCGAGGTGAACGGGGTCGACATCATCGGCTGGAACGCGGACGGCAAAATCGACCGGTTCAAGGTGATGATCCGCCCGCTGAAGGCGATCGAAGTGGTCAGGCAGAAGATGGCGGCCGCGCTCACGGGCTGAGGGCCGGGTCGGTCGTTCGCCCGTTTGGCGTGGCCGAGGGTCGCCGCGATTTCCGCGCCGGGAATCAATCTTTTCAAGCCTTTGCGGCGGATTTTCCGAGCGCTCTTCCGCCGGATCGAGCCGCCGATGCTCCCGCGGGACCGGCGCTGCGTTTCTGGCGGCGGTCAAATGATTTCAACGCGTTGGGCGCCGAAAACGGTCACTTTGTAACTGCCGAGTTGGGTTGTGATCCACGAACCTCATCCTGAGCCTGTCGAAGGATGATCCAGTGGGCGCTGCCGTCGGTGCGCGCTGGAGCGTCCTTCGAGACGCGTCGCCGCGGCGCCGCTCCTCAGGACGAGG
>NZ_JBKQOT010000718.1:0-3080 GCF_052145395.1 Roseiarcus sp. | reverse complement strand
CGGGCGAGCGAGCGCTCGAAGCTAAGCTCGGCCGTCTCGCCCGAGACTGTCTTGACGGCGCCCGTCGGCGCTGCGCCGAGCCCTTCGATTTGTCCGGACGCCAGCAGAGTCAGCGCGCCGCCGTTTGCGGCCGCGAACGCGGCGAATTTGAGCGATGACGAGCCGGCGTTCAGAGTCAGGATCACAGAACCCAAGTGCGTTCACTCCGCCGCTTTGGCGACCGTCGCTTGATCGCCAAACGCCCGGCCTTCACGCCGCCAGTACTCGTAAAGCTGGGCCAGCGCACAAGAAGCGAGCCGGGCTCGATCATTGTCGGCCCGGCTCGTCAGCATGACCGGCGCTTTGGCGCCGAGCACCAGCCCCGCCGCTTCCGCCCGCGCGATGAAGGTGAGCTCCTTGGCGAGCATGTTGCCCGCTTCGAGATTGGGCACGATCAGCACGTTGGCGCGTCCCGCGACCAGCGAGGCGATGCCCTTGGTGCGGGCGGCTTCGACGTCGATGGCGTTGTCCATCGCCAGCGGCCCGTCGACGATCGCGCCGCGGATCTGGCCGCGCTCGGCCATCTTGGACAAGATGGCGGCGTCGAGCGTCGATTGGATCGCCGGATTGATTGTCTCGACCGCCGAGAGAATGCCGACGCGCGGCTGCTCGAGGCCGCAGGCGCGGGCGAGGTCGACCGCGTTCTGGACGATGTCGACCTTGGTCATCAGGTCGGGCGCGATGTTGATCGCCGCGTCCGAGATGTACAGGATTTCGTCGAGCGTCGGGACGTCGAGCGCGAACACGTGGCTGATGCGCCTTTGCGTGCGCAGGCCGCCGTCCTTCTTGACCACTTCGGCGAGCAGCGCGTCCGAGTGGAGGTTGCCCTTCATGACGGCGCCGGCCCTGCCCTCGAGCACCATCGCGACCGCGCGGGCCGCGGCAAGATGCGGGTCGGCGGCGGACTCGATCGCATAACGCGAGATGTCGGCGTCCATCGCCTTGGCCGCGGCCTTGATGCGCTCAGGATCGCCGATAAGAATGGGCTCGATCAGGCCGCGATCGGCCGAGAGCAGGGCACCGCTCAGCGAATTGTGGTCGTCCGGGCAGACGACGACGGTTTTCAGCGGCGGCAGTTTGGCCGCGAGCACGACGAGCCTGCCGAAATGGTCGGCCGTATCCACGATCAGCGACGGCAGATGGCGCGCCTCGATAACCTGGGCGACGGTCGGCGCCTCGATCTCGGAGGTTCCCTCGCACACGATCTGGCCGACGGCGTTGATGATCTTGTTGTCGAAGACGGCGACCGGCTCTTCACGCTTCTCGCGGCAGACGACCGTGACCTTGACCTTCTCGCCAACATGGACGCGGCCGAGGAAACTCAGGTTCTGCGCCCGATAGAGCGTGCCCGGACCGGGAAGGATGTTGCCGAGGACGGCGGAGACGAGCGAGCCGACCCACATGGAGGGCGCAACCGGATCCGTCTTCTCATCGGCGCCGTCGGCCGACGGCAGCATCAGCGGGTTCAGGTTTCCGGAGACATGGGCGAACAGGATGAGGTCCTGGACGGAGCAGGTCCGTTCGATGCTGGCGGAATCGCCAACCTTGAGCTCGGCCCACGTGGTATTGCGGACGGCGGATTTTGCGCTCATGGCAGCCTCTGCGCTGGCCGGACGGCCGTATCGAACCGATGCTCCGCGGCTTGTGCGAAGCCGCCGGCGGGATTTGGGGTCATTTGCCCGGGTTGTCGATTGTGCAATGCACCAACTAGCGTCCCAGCGTGACGTTTCGGTGAATTTATGCCTTTCCGGGCCGTTCCGCACGGCGCTGGCTGCGCGACCAATGGACGCATTGCAGCGTGGAAAATCGCGGGCGGCGCGCGCGAGGACGGGCGCGCCGGACAAACGTCTTGATTCTGCCGCCCGCATCCTGTCTTAGCTTGCCGGCCGCGAGGGCGCCCGACGCGCCGCGACCCGGGTTGGGGCCGAAAGACATGAACTTCTTCCAGCGATTCACCTTTCTTTTCTCCGCGCCGATGTTCGACGCGGACGATCTGGAGGGGCTTCGAGTCAACCAGATCATCGCCGCCATCGAGCGGATGGGCTTCCAGGTGATCAAGGCGCGCCGGGTCGAGGACGCGGAGATCGCCGTCCAGACCGACGCCGCCATCGGCCTGCTTGTCGTCGACTGGGGCAAGAAGGGCATAGAGGGCAAGGCCGCCTCGCTCATCAACCTGATGCGCCGCCGCGGTCTCGACATGCCGATCGTCATCCTCGTGCGGCGCAAGCGCTTCGAGGACATTCCGGTCGAGGTGCTCGACTTCATCGACGGCTACGTGTTCCTTGCCGAGGAGACGCCCGAGTTCATCGCCAAGAACCTCGTCTCCCGCCTCAAGCAATACGCCGAGACGCTGAAAACGCCTTTCTTCGGCGCTCTGGTCGATTACGCCGAGGAAGGCAATCAGCTCTGGACCTGCCCCGGCCATAACGGCGGCATCTTCTACAGCCGCAGCCCGATCGGCCGGATCTTCATGGAGCACCTGGGCGAGGCGGTGTTCCGCGACGACCTCGACAATTCGATCCTCGAGCTCGGCGACCTCCTGACCCACGAGGGGCCCGCGTTGCAGGCGCAGAAGGAAGCCGCTGCGATCTTCGGCGCGGAGAAGACCTATTTCGTGCTCAATGGCACGTCGTCGTCCAACAAGATCGTGCTGACGAGCCTCGTCGCCGAGGGCGACCTCGTCCTCTTCGACCGCAACAACCACAAGGCCGCCCATCAGGGCGCGCTCTTGATGGCGGGCGGCGTCCCGGTCTACCTCTCGACCGACCGCAACGCCTACGGCCTGATCGGCCCGATCCGGCCGGAAGAACTCGACGAGACGTCGATCCGCGCGAAGATCCGCGCCAATCCGCTCATCAAGGATCCAGAGGCCTGGACGCGCGAGCGCCCGTTCCGCGTCGCGGTGATCGAGCAATGCACCTATGACGGCACGATCTACGACGCCCAGCGCACGCTCGAGCGGATCGGTCCTTTATGCGACTACATCATGTTCGACGAGGCGTGGGCGGGCTTCATGAAGTTCCACCCGATCTACGAGAGCC
>NZ_JBKQOT010000717.1:0-4266 GCF_052145395.1 Roseiarcus sp. | reverse complement strand
GTATCGTTGTCGTCAGACCTTCATGTCGAAGACGAGCGCCTCGGCGTGGCTCGGACTCGCGAGTTCGAGCCGGTCCACCGCAACCGCGGCCACGCCGTCTCCCGTCCGAAGGGCTTCCCCGTTGACCGTCAGTTCGCCTTTCACGATCTGGATCCAGACCGCACGTCCGGGACGAGCAGCGTGCAAGACCTTTTCGTCCTTGCCGAGAAGCATCGCGTAAAGGTCGACGTCCTGCTGGATTTTCACGGACCCCTCGCGGGCGTCGCGCGAGCCGATCAGGCGCAGCCGCCCCTGTCGCTCGGCCTCCGGGAACGTCTTCTGCTCGTAGCCCGGCTCGAGCCCCGTCTGCTCGGGAATGATCCATATCTGGAGGAAGCGCACCGCCTTCGTCTTGCTCGCATTGTACTCGCTGTGCCGGACGCCGGTTCCCGCCGTCATCCGCTGGAGGTCGCCGGGGCGGATCACCGAGGTCTCGCCGAGGCTGTC
The DNA here is from genome assembly GCF_052145395.1 of Roseiarcus sp. Classification (NCBI taxonomy): domain Bacteria; kingdom Pseudomonadati; phylum Pseudomonadota; class Alphaproteobacteria; order Hyphomicrobiales; family Roseiarcaceae; genus Roseiarcus; species Roseiarcus sp. The sequence continues at coordinate 3,780 of NZ_JBKQOT010000717.1, read as the reverse complement.
CCGATGCTCCAGGGCGCCGTCGACGACATAGGAGACAATCTCCATGTTGCGATGCCCGTGCTCGGCGAACCCGGCTCCCGGCTGGACGACGTCGTCGTTGATCACCCGCAGCGGACCGAACCCCATGTGCTGGGGATCGTAGTACTCCGCGAACGAGAACGTGTGGCGGCTATCGAGCCAGCCGTGATCGGCGTGTCCGCGAGACAGCGCGGGACGGATGGTGAGAGGCATTTCGATATCCAATGGAGATGAAGGCGAGCGCGGCAGCGCCCGCCTTCGAGGCTTCAGATTTCGCGGCCGATGACTGCGTCGAGGGAATAGCGGCCCCCACCGCGGACGACGAAGTAGAGGGCGACCACACCCCAGAGCAGCGGGTATTCGAACCCGCCGGTCATCCAGAAGAAGCCGACCGGCAGATGGACGAAGACGACTGCGACGGCCATCACGCCGAACACCAGGGCGGCGACGAAGCGCGTGGCGAGGCCGGCGGCGAGTGCGATGCCGCCGAAGAACTCGATCAGCCCGGCGACAAGGGCGAGCGAGGCGGGCAGCCCGAGCTTGGTCGCGAAGAACTGGCCCGTCGCATCGACGCCGTAGCCGCCGAACATGCCGAACAGCTTTTGTGCGCCGTGCGGCACAAGCAGGAGGCCAGCGGTGACGCGAAGCATGGGATCGGCGAGGGGCGAAAGCGCCTCCGTGATCGAGGCGAAGGCGGGAACGATCGGCTTGGCGGGCGACTCGACGGCAAGAGACATGATGGGATCCTCGGGTTGGCTGCACGGGATGGCCCCGTTGACAGCTCATATGCCCTGCCGCTATCCGAAGAACAATCGACCATTCTCTTACAAGACTGTTCTCGATTGGCGAACAAATGGACCAACTCGCTGCGCTCAGGGCGTTCGTGGCCGTCGCCGAGGCCCAGTCGTTTTCCAACGCCGCACGCGCGCTCCGGATCGCAAAATCGGCGGTCAGCCGACAGGTTTCCGACCTCGAAACCGATCTCGGAGCGCGCCTCCTTCACAGGACCACGCGCTCGCTCAGCCTGACCGAGGCCGGGCGCGCCTATTTCGAGCGCGCGACGCGCATCCTGGCCGACCTCGACGACGCCAATCGGGCCGTCGGCGAGCTTCAGGCGGCGCCGCGGGGACGGCTGCGGATCAGCGCGCCGATGAGCTTCGGCTTCCTGCACCTGATGCCGGCGCTCAGCGACTTCATGGCGCGCTACCCCGACGTCGTCGTCGATCTGGCGATGAACGACCGCTTCGTCGATCTCGTCAACGAAGGTTTCGACGTCGCGATCCGGATCGCGAGCCTGCCGGACTCGAGCCTGATCGCCCGGCGGCTGGCGCCGGCGCGCCGGGTCATCTGCGCGAGCCCGAGCTATCTCTCGGCTCACGGCGCGCCGAGGTCTCCGAACGACCTGAAGACGCACGTCTGCCTCTTCAACAGCAACCTTCCTTCTGCGCGCGAATGGCGCTTCGTGTCGCCCGACGGTGCGCCTCTGCCGGTCACGGTCAACGGACGGCTGAGCGTCAACAACGGCGACGCGCTCCGTGTCGCCGCGCTCCGTGGGCAGGGGCTCGCGAATCTTCCTACGTTCATCGTCGGCGCGGACCTTCAGTCCGGGGCTCTCGCGACGGTCCTGGACAGCTTCGTGGCTCAAGACCTGTCGATCAGCGCCGTCTATCCCCACTCCCGCCATCTCTCGCCGACGGTGAGGGCGTTGATCGATTTTCTCGTCGAACGCTTTGGTCCGGAACCCTACTGGGATCTGGTCTGCTGAGGGTCGCTATTCTCTCGATTTGCCAAACTCGGCGACTTTTACCCGTGGCGGAAACACCGTCTCCGTTCACCGCATCGAGGCCGCAGTCAGCGACGGAAAGGAATTACCTTGCCGCTGTCGAGAAAGGTCCGAATCCCTTCATCAGCAACGGTCCGCTCGAACTCGGCGTAGGCTTCGTCGTCGCTCGCAAACAGGTCGTCCCAGACGATGGACGTGTTCTTGTCATTAACCACTTCGAGCGACCGCTCTGTTTCGCCCTCCAGCCGGATAATCGACACCTCCACAGTGACCCCGTCCTTCGTCACGGTCCGAGAAAGCCCCGATTCAACGATTTTGGGATCCCGTTCAATCATTGTCGCCTCCGCGTTTCGGGGCAGTTCTATTCGAGGGAGCCGACGCGTTCTAGGTTCTTGTCCGGCAGCGAAGTTTCGCGCCTATGTTGGTGGCCCCGCAAAATGCGCCTGCAGAAGCCGACCCAGGCGACAATCGATCAAGTGCGGACGACGCGCGAGGGAAACGACGCGATCATTGATTATACCGACGTCGGCTTTATCCGGCGTGGGGTCAGAACGCCGATCGGGGCGCCGCAAGGCTGTAAACGGATTGTGAATACCGGAGTCAATGCCCGGAGCCGCCCGACTTTGCGCGGAGGCTGGCGACGGACAAATTCTCATCGATGGCGGAGCGTGAGCGGCGATCGAGGGCGTCGCGACCCTCGCGCCTGTTGGAGACCTCAGGGGCTGCATCTGTCCGTGCCGGCTCATTGTCCTCTACAAGCTGGTCGGGGCCCCGATTCGGGCAAGGGCTCGATCCCTTCCGGTCTTCTCAGACCCGCTCAACGAGACGGCCGCCGCTCGAAGCGCGCGAAGCAAGGAGCGCTGCAGGCTTGAACGCGTCGCCGAAAGTTGCGTGGAACTGCTCGAGCTTGGAGACAACGCGCGGCAACCCGAGTTCGTCCGCGTAGTACATAGGGCCGCCGCGCCAGGCCGGCCAACCGTAGCCATTGAGCCAGATTGCATCGATGTCGGATGCACGAATTACGACCTTCTCCTCCAGGATTTTCGCGCCTTCGTTGATCATTGGATAAAGACATCGTTCGAGGATTTCTTGATCCGCGATGCGTCGGCGGACGATCCCGCGCGAAGCCGAGAAATCCTCGACGATCCGCTCGACGATCGCCGACGGCGAGGCCTTCCGCGATTCATCGTAGTCGTGGTATCCGGCGAGCGTCTTTTGTCCTTTGCGGCCCCGTTCGCAAAGGATTTCCTTGATTGTCGAACTCGAACTTTGCGCCGCCAGCCACCCGATATCGACGCCGGCGAGATCGCTCATGGCGAAAGGCCCCATCGGAAAACCGAATTCGTTCAAGACCCGATCAACGTCCCACGGCATGGCGCCCTCGCTGAGAAGATTGGCCGCTTCGCGCTGGCGCGCCTGCAGGATCCGGTTGCCGACGAAGCCATGGCAGACCCCGACGACGGCTCCGATCTTGCCAAGTCGTTTGGCGAGGCCAAGCGCAGTGGCGACGACGCCCTTGCCTGTCTCGGCGCCACGCACGATCTCGAGCAGGCGCATGACGTTGGCCGGTGAGAAGAAATGGAGGCCGACAACGTCTTGCGGCCGGGACGTTTCCGCCGCGATTGCATCGACGTCGAGATAGGAGGTGTTGGTTGCGAGGATCGCGCCCGGTTTTGTGTGGGCGTCGAGATCCCGAAACAGGCGCCGCTTCAACTCCATGTCCTCGAACACCGCCTCGATGACGAGATCCGACTCCGCCACAGCGGACAGTTCGACAGCCCCGGTCTGCTTCGCGAGGCGGCTGTCGGCCTCGCGCCGACTCAACCTGCCCTTCCTGACGGTGGACTCGTAATTCCGGCGAATGTTTTCGACGCCACGTTCGAGGGCTTGCGCGCTCGTCTCGACAAGAGTGACGGGCAATCCGGCGTTGAGAAAGCTCATGGCGATGCCGCGGCCCATCGTGCCGGCGCCGATGACGC
>NZ_JBKQOT010000716.1:0-11997 GCF_052145395.1 Roseiarcus sp. | reverse complement strand
GAGCGCAAGGAGCTGACCTCGGGCTCCACCTGGCACGCGGCGGGGCTCCTGCCACTCTTCAACCTCAGCTATTCGGTCGGGCAGCTGCACAAGTATTCGGTCGCGCTCTACAAGACGCTCGAGACCGAGACCGGGCTCGACGTCGGCTTCCGGCAGGTCTCCAACATTCGGCTCGCGCGCACGCGCGACCGACTGGACGAGTACAGGTATTACGCCGGCGTCGCCGCGACGATCGGCGGAATCGAGGTGAAATTCCTGACGCCGAATCAGGTGAAGGCGATCTGGCCGCTCTGCAACGTTGAAGGGATCATCGGCGCGATCCAGCATCCCGAGGACGGTTACATCCAGCCGGCCGACCTGACGCAGGCGCTGGCGCGCGGCGCGCGCGACCGTGGCGGGGAGATCAATCGCTTGACGACGGTGACGTCAATCGAAGGGCAGCGAAGCGGCGAGTGGAAAGTCGTCACCGACAAGGGCGAGATCGTCTGCGAGCACGTGGTCTCGGCGACCGGCAGTTTCGCCCGGGCGACAGGCCACATGGTTGGGATCAACGTGCCAGTCATTCCGGTGCAGCAACAGTACATCGTGACCGAGCCGCATCCCGAGATCGTGAAGCGCAAGGCGCAGGGCCTGCCGGAAATGGGCGTCTTGCGCGAGTCCGATTCGTCCTGGTACATGCGCGAGGAGGCGGGCGGTCTGCTTCTCGGGCCTTACGAGGCCGGCGCGCCGGCTTGCTATGTCGATGGCCCCTCGCCCGACAGCGAGTACGAGCTTTTCCCCGACGACCTCGACCGGCTCTCGTCGCACATCGAGACGGCGATCGCCCGGGTCCCTGCCTTCGGCGAAGTCGGCGTGAAGAAGGTCTACAACGGCGCGATCGCCTACACGCCTGACGGCTCGCCGATCGTCGGGCCCGCCCCAAGATTGAGGAACTTCTGGCTGAACGAAGGACATTCCTTCGGAGTCACCGCGGCAGGCGGCGCCGGCTGGCAGATTGCGGAATGGATTGTCGAAGTCGAGCCGACGATCGACATGCTCGGCGTCGATCCGCGCCGCTTCGGACCTTACGCCGAGAAGGGCTATCTCATCGAGAAGAACAAGGAGGCCTACGCCAAGGTCTTCACCGTTCACTATCCGAACGAGGAGCGCGTGGCGGCGCGTCCCTTACGCCAGACGCCCTGCTACGACCGCATGAAGGCGCTCGGCGCCGTGTTCGGCTCGGTCTACGGCTGGGAGCGGCCGAATTTCTTCGCGCCGGAGGGATACGGGCTCAGCGACGCCGAGCTTGCAAAACCCGACGTGCTTTTGAACGCAAACCATCCCGAGACCAAGCGTGGCGAACGCCCGCGCGAGAAGTGGAGCTTCCAGCGCTCGAACGACTTCACGTTCGTCGGCGAAGAGTGCCGCAACGTGCACGAGAACGTCGGCCTGATGGACATGTCGGCCTTCGCCAAGTTCGAGGTCTCCGGGTCGGGGGCGGAAGCCTGGCTCGATTCGATCCTGACAAACCGGCTGCCGAAGGCCCCCGGCCGCGTGACGCTGACCTATCTTCTCACGGCAAGGGGAGGAGTGCGCGCCGAGTTCACGCTGACGCGCCTTGGCCGCGGGCGTTTCTATCTCGTCTCGGCCGGCGCGCTGGAAACGCACGATTTCGATTCCCTCGAGAAACTTCTGCCGGACGACGGCTCTGTTCGGCTCGACAAGGTGACAACGCAGAGGGGCGTGCTCGTGCTTGCCGGTCCCCGCTCGCGCGAGGCGCTCGCGAAGATCGCCGACATCGACGTCTCGAACGCTGCGTTTCCGTGGCTCACGGCCCGCGCCTGCTCGATCGGCGCCGCAGGCCTTCTTGTTTTACGCGTCAATTTCGTCGGCGAACTCGGTTATGAGCTGCACCACCCGATCGAGATGCAGAACTACATTTTCGACTCGCTTATGGATGCCGGCCGGCCCATGGGGATTAAGCCGTTCGGAATCCGGGCCATGGATTCGTTGAGGCTCGAGAAGTCTTACAGGCTGGTCGGGCGAGAGCTGTCGATCGAATATGCGGCGCTCGAATCCGGACTCGAGCGCTTCGTCGCTCTCGACAAGGGCCAGTTCCTCGGGCGCGAGGCGTTGCTCCAATGGCGGGCCGCCGGCTTCGCCAATCGGCTCATCACGCTCGAGGTTTCCGGCATGACCGACGCCGACGCCCGCGGCTCCGAGCCGGTGACGAAGGACGGCGCTCCGGTCGGGCGCACGACCGCTGGAGGCTACGGCTGGCGGACACGCAAGTCTCTGGCGCTCGCGATGGTCAGGCCTGACCTCGCCGCGCCGGGGACCGAGCTCGAAATCGCTGTCCTCGGCGAAAAGCGTCGCGCGGTCGTGATCCCGGACAGCCCCTACGATCCGGCCAACGCCGCCTTGCGCGAGTGAGCGACACCGACCCGCCTGCCGGTCAAAAGGATTTTCGCGATGGATAGGGCGTCGATTGGTACGCCGCCTTCACCCAGCGCCTCGGATCACGACCGGTTTGCGCGCTTGAGCAGGTCTTCGACCGTCGGCAGAATTCTCCCGACGATCACCGCGACGCCCGCAGCGTTCGGGTGCAGGCCGTCTGGCTGGTTGAGCTTCGGGTCGCCCGCGACGCCGTCGTTGAAGAACGGATAGAGGACCGCGCCATACTGTTGCGCCAGCGCCGGGTAGATCGCGTCGAAAGCCTTGTCATATTCCGCCCCCAGATTAGGCGCGGCGAGCACGCCGGTGAGCAAGGTCGGCAGATGCGCCGTTTTCGCCCGATCCAGGATGGTGGCGAGGGTCTTTTTCGTCTGCTTGGGCTCGAGGCCGCGCAGCATATCGTTGGCGCCGAGCTCGACGATGAGCGCGTCGGCGTCCGGCGGGACCGCCCAGTCGTAGCGGGCGAGGCCGTCGTCGGCGGTGTCGCCGGAGACCCCGGCGTTGACCACCTTCACGTCAAATCCCCTCGCCTTCAGCGCCGCCTCGAGCTGGTTGGGAAAGGCCTTGCCGGGCGGCAGGCCGTAGCCGGCGGTCAGGCTGTCGCCCAGCGCGACGAGCTTCAAGGTCCGCGCAGAGACTGGCGCGGCGCAGGTCAGCGCCAAGGCCGCCACGAATCCCGCGACGAGGGCGGCCGCCTGGACGACTGCCCGCCAATGCCCATATGAGGGCGGCCCCGCCTTCAGGATTTCCGACACGATGAGCCTTCCCGCAGTAGCGATGCGCGGCGTCGATCTCAGCCTTGGCCGAGGCGCCGCCCGGGTGCATATATTGCGCGACGTCGGCCTGACAATCGCCAAGGGCGAGGCGGTCGGGATCGTCGGGCCGTCCGGCTCCGGCAAGTCGACGCTGCTCATGATCATGGCGGGACTCGAACGGCCGGACCGCGGCGAGGTCGCCGTCGACGGCGTGAGCCTCGGGACCTTGGGCGAGGACGCGCTCGCCCGCTTCCGTGGCGCCCGCATCGGCATCGTGTTCCAATCCTTCCATCTCATCCCGACCATGACGGCGCTGGAGAACGTCGCCGCGCCGCTGGAGCTCGCAGGCCAGCGTAACGCCTTCGCCCCCGCGCGGGACGAGCTCGAGCAGGTGGGCCTCAGCGACCGGCTGAGCCATTACCCGGCCCAGCTTTCCGGCGGCGAGCAGCAGCGCGTGGCGCTCGCCCGCGCGCTCTCGCCCAATCCCTCGCTGCTGATCGCCGACGAGCCGACCGGCAACCTCGACGAGGAGACCGGCCGGGCGATCATGGACCTGATCTTCGCGCTCCCCGCCCGGCGCGGCGCGACGCTGGCGCTCGTTACTCACGATCCGGCGCTCGCCGCCCGCTGCGACCGCATCATCCGGATGCGCTCCGGCGCGGTCGAGGACGCGCCGCTGGTCACGGCATGAACGCTCCCCTTGGTTTGCCGCTTTCCCGCAAACGCGCGCCGGTCCTGCGGTTCGCCCTGCGCGACCTGCGGGGCGGCCTCGCGGGCCTGTGGATCTTCCTCGTCTGCATCGGGCTCGGCGTCATGGCGATCGTCGGGGTCGAGAGCCTAGCGAAGGCCCTCGACGACGGCCTTGCGCGGCAGGGGCGGGTCATCCTCGGCGGGGACGCGTCGTTTTCGCTGATCCACCGCCGTTTGGCGCCTGACGAGGCGACCTTTCTCGGCAAAAACGGGAAACTCTCTACCATCGCGACCATGCGGGCGATGGCGCGGACCGAAAATGGCGACGCCGCGCTCGTCGAAGTCAAGGCGGTCGAGCCTTTCTGGCCCTCGATCGGCGCGGCGACGTTTCAGCCCCCGATCCCGCCCGCCAAAGCGCTCGCCGAGAAGGACGGCGTCTTCGGCGCGGCGGCGGAAGAGGCGCTGCTCGCCAGGCTCAATTTGAAGATCGGCGACACGTTCCGCCTCGGCGACGCGAAACTCGTCCTCAACGCAGCCGTTTCGAGCGAGCCCGACCGGCTCGCGGTCGGCGTCGGATTCGGGCCGCGTCTGCTCATATCGCAGGCCGCGCTGGAGGCGACCCATCTCGTGCAGCCGGGGTCGCTCGTGCGCTGGACGACTCGCGTCGTGATGGACGCGGCCGGCGCCCCTCCCGACGAGGCTGCCGTCAAGCGCTTCATGGAAGCAGCCAATCGCGCGTTCCCTGAGGCCGGCTGGGAGACGCGCACGCGCCTCGCCGTGTCGCCCGACTTCAGCCGCGACCTCGACCGGTTCGCCGAGTTCCTGACGCTCGCGGGCCTCTTGTCGCTGGTCGTCGGCGGGGTCGGCGTCGCCAATGCCGCGCAGGGCTTCGTCGAGCGGAAACGCGCGACGCTGGCGATCCTGAAAGCAATCGGTGCGACCGGGACGAGCGTCGTCATGCTCGCCGTGGCCGAGTTTTTGGCGGTCGCGCTCGTCGGCGCGCTCGCGGGCGCGGCGCTCGGGGCCGCCATTCCGTTCGCCGTCGCCGCCCTGTTCGCGGAACTGATCCCGATCCCGCTTAGCCCCTCGGTGGACGCGGGCGTCATCGCACTTGGCGTCGCCTACGGCCTCTTGACCGCGCTCGCTTTCGCTCTGCCGCCGCTCTCCCGCGCGCACGACCTCCCCGTCACGACGCTGATCCGCGACCTCGCCGAGGAGCGGCAGGGATGGCCGCGCGCCCGCTATCTCGCCGTCGCGGCGCTCGCCGCCGGCGCGCTCGTCACGCTCGCCGTGGTCACGAGCCCGCAGCGGACGATCGCGCTCGCCGTCGCCGGCGCGACCCTTGCCGCTTTCGCTGTGCTCCGCCTTGTCGCGCTCGGCCTCGCGCTCGCCGCGCGCCATGCGCCGGCGACGCGGCTGGTGGAGCTGCGGATGGTGCTTTCCGCGATTTACCGGCCGGGGGCGCTGACGCCGTCCATCGTGCTGTCCTTGGGCCTCGGGCTTGCGGCGCTGGTCGCGCTGAGCCTGATCGACTTCAACATGCGCAACGAGCTGAGAGAGACGCTGCCGGGCATCACGCCGAGCTTTTTCTTCCTCGATCTGCGCAGCGCCGAGGCGCCGCGCTTCATCTACTTCCTCAGGCGCGAGGCGCCCGGAGCCAAGATCAGCGAGACGCCGATGATGCGCGGTCGGTTCGTCAGCCTCGCTGGAACGCCGGTCGAGAAAGCGAAAGCGAGCGACAAAGTCGCCTGGGCGCTGGAAGGCGACCGCGGCGTGACCTTCGCCGCGACGCCCCCGGAGGGTTCCGAAGTCGTGGCGGGCCAATGGTGGGCGAAAGACTATTCCGGGCCGCCGCTCGTCTCGATGGAGAAGGAAGTGGCGGAAGGGCTCGGCCTCAAGATCGGCGATTCCGTCGTGGTCAACGTGCTCGGCCGCGATGTGGCGGCTACCGTCGCCAATTTCCGCAAGGTGAACTGGCGCAGCTACGCCATCAACTTCGTGCTCGTCTACTCCCCCAACACTTTTGGGGGCGCGCCGTTCAGCGAACTCGTCTCAACCGCGCTGCCCCCGGCCGACGGCGCCGATAGCGAGATCGCGCTTTTGCGCGCCGCCGCGCGCGACTTCCCGAGCGTCGTCAGCATCCGGGTGCGCGACGCTCTGGAGACCGTGGAGGCGCTTGTGGCCAAGCTCGCTCTGGCGATCCGCGCCGCGACTGGCGTCGCGCTCCTAACCTCCGTGCTCGTGCTCGCCGGCGCGCTCGCGGCCAACCGCCGCGCCCGCCTCGCCGACGTGACGATCCTGAAGATCCTCGGCGCGACGCGGACCCGCCTCAGCGTCCTATTCCTGATCGAATACGCGATTCTCGGCGCGGCCACGGCGACCTTCGCCGTAGCCGCAGGGACGCTGATCGCATGGGCGGTCGTGACCCGCATCATGTTCGCCGACTTCGCCTTCGATTGGGTCTCGGCGCTCGCCGCCGCGGCCGGCGGCCTCGCCTTCACCGTCGTCCTCGGCATGATCGGCGCGTGGCGGATCCTCGGCCAGAAGCCTGCGGCGTTCTTGCGCGAGTTATGATACGAACGGCGTCCGCTTGGTGGGCGTGGGAACGGGGCGCCGCGCCCCAAAAAAGGGAGCGAACGTCGTGGCCTTACTCACCCAGTCCTATGTCCATGGCGCAAGCGCGACGCCGCTTCTCGGCGAGACGATCGGGACGCTTCTCAGGCGCGTCGCGGCGGAGGGGCCGGAGCGGGTGGCGCAGATCACCCGCCATCAGAACGTGCGCTGGACCTACGCCGACCTTCTCAGGCGCTCGGAGGACCTCGCCGTCGGCCTTCGCGCGCTCGGGCTGAAGAAAGGCGACCGGATCGGCATCTGGGCGGCCAATTGCAGCGAATGGGTGCTCGCCCAGTTCGGGACGGCCCTCGCCGGGCTCATCCTGGTCAACATCAACCCGGCCTATCGGGTGCACGAATTCGAATATGCGATCAAGAAATCCGGCTGCCGCGCGCTGATCCTGAGCCCCGGCCACAAGAGCAATGACTATTTCGCCTCGCTCCGTTCGATCGCGCCGGAGATCGACGCCGCCGCCCTCGGCCGCGTCAAGGCGGCTCGGCTGCCGAACCTCGAGATTGTCATCCGTCTCGGGACCGAGAAGACGGCCGGCATGCTCAATTTTGACGAGGTCGCGCGGCTGACGCCCGAGGCCGAGCGCCAGACGCTCATCGATTTCGGCGCGACGCTGCAGTTCGACGACCCGATTAACATCCAATTCACCTCGGGCACCACCGGCGCCCCGAAGGGTGCGACGCTCACCCACCACAACATCGTCAACAACGGCTTTTTCATCGGCGAGGCGATGCGCCTGATCGCCGAGGACCGGCTCTGCATCCCGGTGCCTTATTATCATTGCTTCGGCATGGTGCTCGGCAACCTCGCCTGCGTAACCCACGGCGCCTGCATGGTGAGCCCTTCCGAAGGCTTCGATCCGATCGCCACGCTCGAGGCGGTCGAGGCCGAGGGCTGCACCGGCCTGCACGGCGTGCAGACCATGTTCATCGCGATGCTCGACCATCCTGAATTCGCCCGTTTCGACCTCAGGACGCTGAGGACGGGGATCATGGCGGGCTCCCCTTGTCCGGTCGAGGTCATGCGGCGAGTGGTCGACAAGATGCATATGCGCGAGGTCACCATCGCCTACGGCATGACCGAGACGAGCCCGGTCAGCTTCCAAAGCGCGTACAACGACCCGATCGAGCGCCGCGTTTCGACGGTCGGGCGCATCCAGCCGCATCTCGAGGTCAAGATCGTCGACCACGATGGGCGCATCGTGCCGCCCGGCGTTCCGGGCGAACTGCTTACCCGCGGCTACAGCGTCATGCGCGGCTACTGGGACGACCCGGCCGCGACCGCCAGGGCGATCGACGAGGCGCGGTTCATGCGCACGGGCGACCTCGCGACCATTGACGCCGAGGGCTATTGCAACATCGTCGGGCGGCTGAAGGACATGCTGATCCGCGGCGGCGAGAATATCTATCCGCGCGAGATCGAGGAATTCCTCTACACCCATCCGGCCGTCGCCGACGTGCAGGCGTTCGGCGTGCCGGACCACAAATACGGTGAGGAGTTGTGCGTCTGGATCCGCCGCCGGGAAGGGGCTGAGCTCAACGAGGAGGAGGTGATCGCCTTCTGCCGGGCCTCGATCGCGCATTATAAGGTCCCGCGCTACGTGCGCTTCGTCGACGAATTCCCGATGACGGTGACCGGCAAGGCGCAAAAATTCCTGATGCGCAAGGCGATGATGGACGAACTGGCGCTCGCCGAGGAAAAGACGGCGTGAGCGGCCGCCTTTTCTTCTACACCAAGGGTCGCATTTTGAAGCCGGGAACAGAGTTATCATGCGCCCAGTTGATGGATGCGCTGATCAATCGAAAGGGGCATTTTGGGCCCGCGCCGGATCGCGGCGGCCCAAGTTCTGAGCGCACGGATCAGACTTTCCTGCCCGGCCGTCGCCAAAAGGCTACAATCTTCAGGTCTCGTTCGTATGCTAAAGATTGGGGTTCTCTTGGCAAGCAAGACCTGCGCGCTTAAATGTGCTCTTAACGACGGCGCCGGGACGGATTGGAGAATTCTCCGCCGTCCGTCCGTCACGGGAAGACGATGAACGCAAATTATCGCAACTTCGCCCTGTGGGTGATCATTTTCCTGCTCGTGCTGGCCCTGGTCACCTTGTTCCAGAGCCCGGGCCAGAAGGCGTCGTCGAGCGAGATCACGTTCAGCCAGCTCCTCACTGACGCCGACGGCGGCAACATCCGCGACGTGACCATCGCGGGGCCGGAGATCACCGGCCACATGAAGGACGGCCGCGCGTTCCAGACCTATGCGCCGAACGATCCGACCCTTGTCCAGACCCTGTTCAAGAAGGACGTCGCGATCACCGCCAAGCCGCCGTCCGACGGGAACAACTGGCTCTTGACGATCGTCTCCAGCGTCCTTCCCGTGCTGCTGTTCCTCGGCCTGTGGATCTATATGACCCGGCAGATGCAGGGCGGCGCCGGAAAGGCCATGGGATTCGGCAAGTCGAAGGCGAAGCTTCTCACTGAAGCGCAAGGGCGCGTGACCTTCGAGGACGTCGCCGGCATCGACGAGGCCAAGGAAGATCTGCAGGAAGTCGTCGAGTTCCTGCGCGATCCGCAGAAATTCCAGAAGCTCGGCGGTCGGATCCCGCGCGGCGTGTTGCTGGTCGGGCCGCCCGGCACCGGCAAGACCCTCACCGCCCGCGCCGTCGCGGGCGAGGCGAACGTGCCGTTCTTCACCATTTCCGGCTCGGACTTCGTCGAGATGTTCGTCGGCGTCGGCGCGAGCCGCGTGCGCGACATGTTCGAGCAGGCGAAGAAGAACGCGCCCTGCATCATCTTCATCGATGAGATCGACGCGGTTGGCCGGCATCGCGGCGCGGGCCTCGGCGGCGGCAACGACGAGCGTGAGCAGACGCTGAACCAGTTGCTCGTCGAGATGGACGGCTTCGAGCAGAACGAAGGCATCATCATCATCGCCGCAACCAACCGGCCCGACGTGCTCGACCCGGCGCTGCTGCGCCCCGGCCGCTTCGACCGGCAAATCGTGATCTCCAACCCGGACTTCATCGGCCGCGAGAAGATTCTCAAGGTCCACGTGCGCAAGGTTCCGCTCGCCCCCGACGTCGACCTCAAGGTCGTCGCGCGCGGGACGCCGGGGTTCTCCGGCGCGGACCTGATGAACCTTGTCAACGAGGCCGCGCTGCTCGCCGCCCGGCGCGGCAAGCGGGTCGTCACCCGGCAGGAATTCGAGGATTCTCGGGACAAGATCATGATGGGCGCCGAGCGCCGCACCTTGATCATGACCGAGGAGGAGAAGCGCCTCACCGCCTATCACGAGGCGGGCCATGCGCTGGTCTCCGTCTCGATGCCGGCCTCGACCCCGATCCACAAGGCGACGATTATTCCACGCGGCCGGGCTCTGGGGATGGTGCAGTCGCTGCCGGAGCGGGACCAGATTTCGCAGAGCTACGAGCAGCTCATCGCCATGCTCGCCATGTCGATGGGCGGGCGCGTCGCGGAGGAGCTTATCTTCGGCAAGGACAAGGTGACCTCGGGCGCCGCCGGCGACATCCAGCAGGTGACCAAGATCGCCCGCGCAATGGTCACGCGGCTCGGCTTCTCCGAGAAGCTCGGGACTGTCATGTACGGCGAGAACCAGGACGAGGTCTTTCTCGGCTATTCGCTCGGCCGCCAGCAGAACATCTCCGAGGCCACCGCGGAGACGATCGATCAGGAGGTCCGCCGCCTCGTCCACGAAGCGCACGACACGGCGACCCGCATCTTGACCGAGCGGCGCGCCGACCTCGAGGTGCTCGCCAACGGACTGATGGAGTTCGAGACCTTGACCGGCGACGAGATCGTCGGACTTCTACAGGGCGTGCGGCCGGTGCGCGAGTCGGCCGCGGACCGCGAGCCGCCGGCCCCGCCGCGCGCGGCCGTGCCGTCGACAGGCAAGCCGCGTCCGCTCGGGCCCGATGCAGGCGGCCTAGAGCCCCAGCCGCAGACCTGACGGCGGAAGCAAGCCTCCGAGCGGGCGGAGCCATAAGCCCACCGGGCTTTTTGCGCGGCGCGCTCATTACGGGAGACGCTTCATTTCGTCGCTTCGGAGAACCGAGCGGGGCGCGCTACTCGCCGTTACCAACCGCCATATCCCGCGCCGCGCCTTTGTCGGCGCCAATCCGCGTGACGATGTCTTCGTAAATCCTGTAGTAAACGCTGCGGCGAAAATGGCTCGCCTGTTCCGGGTCGACGGCGTCATGCTCGACCAGATACGGGTGCACGTCGATGAAAACACCGTTTTGATAGTCCTCAACAACCTCTTTCGACCAACGATTCACGTCGGCAGTTGGCTGAAATAGCCACCTGCCAGCGTTGCGAGGCCGCACCCATTCATTTCCGCTGAGGACGAAGAACCGGGCTGCCTTCGGGAGACGATCGAAGACAATTCGGCGATTCTCCTTGAAAAGCTCTTCGGTGATGAGGCCGATCGCTTCGTACTCGCGGCTCATCGTCTGAAAAGCAGAGATCAGCCAGGGCTTCCGGTAGGCCGGGTCTATCTCTACCTCGGTCACCGTAGTCAGGTCGCCGCCGCGGACCGCCGGAAAGGCGTTGAAAGGGACGGCGTGTCCGAGAGTTTTGTGCCGATACAACCACGAATGCGCATCCCCCAGAACGCAAAAAGAAAGACATCGTCGTCGGAACCCAATTCCGCGACAGCTGTCAGGAAATCCTCGTCTTTATATCCGAGGCTGTGTAAAGCTGTCATCGACGACTCGGACAGCCTGTCGAGAGAGTAACGAAGAAAGATTGAGTGATCAATTTTAATACTTATCCCATCGCGCACGAAGACGTATTCCCCTATGACCTTGTCGGTCAGCAACTGGAGATAATGAGCCAGCGCCAGCATTTCACAGCCGCCCCGTAAAACGATTCGTGGAATGCCCTTGACTTCGCCTTTGCGCTCGTCGCTGATTAAACTCCCGTCGAGATGGACCCAGTCAATCTCCCGATCGTCTCCAATGACGTCGGTCAGGACACACCCATTGATGGTCAGATTTGGACGCCCGAGCCGCCGGTACAGCCATGTCTCCACGTGCATTCCGAGCGTGCGGCAAGAAAAACAATAATGGATAAGTTGCGGCGGCTGACCGACCTCTCGCCGCATGATATACAATCCCACAAAGCCATAGTCGCCAAAGCGATCCCAAACGTGCGCTAATCCAGCCTGAATATTGTGCCCAGAAAGCAATTCGCAGAGTTGATGACGCGCGCCGCCAATGTCTTCGGGCAGTCTCAGTTTCGTGAAATTAAGTTGATTTGTTCTGTTAATCAGCTCGATTGCTCGGTCGAGATGTTCCTCAACGTCATAGACAATTTGAACGCAGATTTGACTGGCTCCAAGAAATTCAACCGGGTCTTCGGTCGTCGACTGTATTCGTTGCCGCTCCTCAAGCACTTTGTACTGCTTGAGCCGCGACACCGAGAAATCGTCTTTGCCTGCCAGAAGCGGATCGGAAAGCAATTCTTGTACGCGATTCTCGCAT
>NZ_JBKQOT010000715.1:0-5671 GCF_052145395.1 Roseiarcus sp. | reverse complement strand
ATCCTCAACATGTATCCGCGCAAGGGCCTGATCGCGCCCGGCGCCGACGCCGACATCGCGGTCTGGGACCCGAAGGCGATGAAGACGATCTCGGCCAAGAACCAGGTCTCGGTGATCGACTACAACGTTTTCGAGGGCATGAAGGTTACGGGCCTGCCCCGCTACACGCTATCGCGCGGCGAGGTCGTGTTCCGCGACGGACGAGTGCAGGCGGAAATCGGCCGCGGCCGGTTCATCGGCCGTCAGCCGTTCCCGGCGGATGCCCGCGCGCTCAGGCGCTACAAGGACTTCACCGCGCCCCGCGCGGTGGCGCGCTGAGAGACGCGCGAAGATGGAGACGGCGGCCATCCCCAAACCGGCCGCGGACGGCGTCGGAGCGACGCCGACGCCCGAGCCCGCGATCGAGATCAGCGACGTCTCGCTGCGCTTCGAAACGCGCGACGGGCCAGTGCACGCGCTCAGCCATGTGAATCTCAAGGTGGCGCGCGGCGAGTTCGTCTCGTTCATTGGCCCCTCGGGCTGCGGCAAGACCACGCTCTTGCGCGCCGTCGCCGATCTCGAGTCGGCGACCGAGGGCGACATCCGCGTCGACGGCATGAGCGCGGAGGAGGCGCGCCTGAAGCGCGCCTATGGCTACGTGTTCCAGGCGCCGGCGCTCTATCCCTGGCGGACGGTGGCGCGCAATATCGCGCTGCCGCTCGAGATCATGGGCTTCTCCAAGGCCGAACGCGAAGAGCGAGTGAAGAGGGGCCTCGAGCTCGTCAACCTCACCGGGTTCGGCAACAAGTTCCCCTGGCAATTGTCAGGCGGCATGCAGCAACGCGCCTCGATCGCCCGCGCCCTCTCGCTCGACCCCGACATCTTGCTGATGGACGAGCCGTTCGGAGCGCTCGACGAGATCGTGCGCGACATGCTGAACCAGCAGCTCCTGACCTTGTGGGAGGTGACCGGCAAGACGGTGCTGTTCGTCACCCACTCGATCCCCGAGGCGGTGTTCCTGTCGACGCACATCGTCGTCATGTCGCCACGTCCCGGACGAATTACCGACGTGATTGCGTGCAACTTTCCCCGGGACCGTCAACTGGAGATCCGCGAAACGCCCGAATTTTTGGCGATCGCAAATCGCGTCCGGCACGGCCTGCGAGCAGGGCACTCCTATGATGCGTAGGCGGGTCCGCCTTGGCGTCGGAGCGCGGGCGCCTTCCCTTCGACGCGTCGGGGCGATGCGCGCTCTTGCGGGCTTTGTCCTCGGCGTTTCGACTGTCGCCGCCGCCGCGCCGGGCGCGTTCGCGCTCGACTTTCCAAGCGCCGCGAAAATCGCGCCCGCGTGCGTTGCGCGGGTCAACACGGCCGCCCTGCGGGCGATGAACAGGACCAACCCGCTCGGGCAGATGCAGATCTATGGGCCGCCCACGGTGTTCAATCCTCACCTCTTGCGGGTCGAGGTCAACGTGATCGGCGCCCGGACCGAGATCTACGCCGTCGACCTTGCGATCGACGACGCGTGCAACGTTCTCTCCGCAAGCACGCGGCTCGAATCGAACGAATGGCCGGTCCGGTGAATGCGGCGATCCCCATCGCAGCCCCCTGCGTGACGGCGGTCTCCGTCATGCTGGGCATCGCCGCGCCTGGCCTGGCGGGGATCGCCAGAAGGCACGTGGAGGCGGTGAGCGGCGTCAGGAGACACGTCGAGGTGGCGCGGCACGGCAGGGGCCGCGTCGAGGTCGCGGGCGTCGTCGGCAGGCCCTTCGACTGCACCGCCGTCCTGAACGCCACGGCTCTGAGAGCAATGGGGCAAACCGGTCCGCTGGGGCAGATGCAGATCTACGGCGATCCTATGGCTTTCGGACCGAACCTCCGGCGGGTCGAGGTCGACGTGTTCGGCGGCGGCGGGGGACAGTACGACGTCGACATCACGATCGACGACGACTGCCACGTGCTTTCCGTGACCCCGCGGCTGGCGTCGAACGGCCCGCCATGAAATCCATCCTCCCAATCACAACCGTCGTCCTCGCCGTCCTCGCGATCTGGTATGCCTTCGCGGTCTGGATGAACGCGCCGCTGCAGCGCGACGCCTACACGAACGCCGGCCGCGCGGACTACTCGACGCAAGATCTGATCGTCGCTTCGCTCAATATGGAGCGGCCGAAGCTGCCCGGGCCGCATCAGGTCGCCGCCGAGATGATTAAGCTCATCGTCGCGACTCCGCCGACCTCGAAGCGCAGCCTCGTCTATCACGCCCTGATCACGCTCGAGGAGACGCTGATCGGCTTCGTCATCGGCGCCGCGCTCGGCATCGGCCTTGCGGTCGTGATCGTGTCGGTGCGTTGGCTCGACCGCTCCCTCACACCCTGGCTGGTCGCCTCGCAGACCGTGCCGATCATCGCGCTCGCCCCGATGATCGTCGTGATCCTCAACCAGTTCAACATCACCGGAATCGCGCCGAAGGCCGCCATCGCCGCCTATCTGTCGTTCTTCCCGGTGACGGTCGGCATGGTGAAGGGCTTCCGTTCGCCCGACCCGCTTCAACTCGACCTGATGCGCACCTATTCCGCGTCGCAAGGCCAGACGTTCGTCAAGCTGCGCGCGCCCGCGAGCGCTCCGTACTTCTTCGCCAGCATGAAGATCGGCGCGGCCGCGGCCCTCGTCGGCGCGATCGTCGCCGAAGTCACCAAGAGCGAGGACGGCGGTCTCGGCGCCCGCCTGCTCGCCGGGTCCTACTATGGCCAGACGGTGCAGATCTGGGCCGCCCTGTTCGCCGCTGCGGCGCTGTCGGCGGCGCTGGTCGGGATCATCGGCCTCATGGGGCGGCTCGCCGAGCACCGCATGGGGTTCGTCCGATGATCGACCGCCGCATGGCCGACCTCGTGCCGCCGTTCCTGTTCGGCCTCGTGGTGCTGGCGCTGTGGGAGCTCGTCGTGCGGGCCGCGCATGTCCCGGCCATCATTCTGCCGACGCCGTCGGCCATCGCGCTGCGGTTCTTCACCTCGATCCCGACGCTGGCGGCGGACTTCTGGCAGACGATCAAGGGCTTGCTTATGGGCTACGCGGTCGGCTCGGGCGCGGGGCTTGTCGTCGCCGTCCTCGTCGACCGCTCGCTCTTCCTGCAGCGCGGCCTGTTGCCGCTCGGCAACCTGGTTTCGGCGCTGCCGATCGTCGGGATCGCCCCGATCATGGTCATGTGGTTCGGCTTCGACTGGCCGTCGAAGGCGGCCGTCGTCGTGGTGATGACCTTCTTCCCGATGCTGGTGAATGCGGTCGCCGGGCTCGAGAGCGCAAGCGCCATGGAAAAGGACCTGATGAAGACCTATGCGGCGAGCTATTGGCAGACGCTCGTCGCGCTGCGCCTGCCCGCCGCGCTGCCGTTTGTCTTCAACGCCCTCAAGATCAACACGACGCTAGCTATGATCGGCGCGATCGTGGCCGAGTTCTTCGGCACGCCGACGGTCGGCATGGGCTTCCGCATCTCGACCGAAGTCGGCCACCTCGGCATCGACATGGTGTGGGCGACGATTCTCGTCGCGGCGCTGGCCGGCTCGCTGTTCTATGCGCTCGTGGCCTTGATCGAACGCCGTGTGACGTTCTGGCACGCCTCTTTCCGGGCGAGAGAGGCATGAGCTTCGCGCCGCGGGGAGGTGCGCGGCGATGGGGAAGATGCGGTTCAAAAAGCGGAGGTTGAAAAATGAAGAACACGCTCACGGGTCTGATCAGCATGGTGGCGATGCTCGCGGCGGGCGCGGCGCACGCCGACGACAAGGTGACGCTGCAGCTCAAGTGGGTCACGCAGGCGCAATTCGCCGGCTATTACGTCGCCAAAGACAAGGGCTTCTACAAGCAGGAGGGTCTCGGCGTCACGATCAAGCCGGGCGGACCGGACGTGGCGCCCGAGCAGGTGCTGGCAGGCGGGGGCGCCGACGTCGTCGTCGACTGGATGCCGGCCGCGCTCGCCGCGCGCGAGAAGGGCGCGCCGATGGTCAACATCGCCCAGCCGTTCAAGCACTCGGGCCTCGAGCTCACCTGCCGCGCCGACACCGGCATCAAGACCCCGGCCGACCTCAAGGACCGCACGCTCGGCGTCTGGTTCTACGGCAATGAATATCCGTTCCTGAACTGGATGAGCAAGCTCGGCTTCAAGACCGACGGCTCGCCGGGCGGCGTCAAGGTGGTCAAGCAGGGGTTCAACGTCGACCCGCTCATTCAGAAGCAGGCCGACTGCATCTCGACGATGACCTACAACGAATACTGGCAGGTCATCGACGCCGGCTACAAGCCCGAGCAGCTCGTCGTCTTCAAGTACGAGGACCAGGGCGTCTCGACCCTCGAGGACGGCCTTTACGTGATGGAGGACAAGCTCAAGGACCCGGCGTTCGTCGACAAGATGGCGCGCTTCGTCAAGGCCTCAATGGAGGGGTGGAAATACGCCCAGGAACATCCCGACGAAGCGGTGAAGATCGTGCTCGACAACGATTCGACCGGCGCCCAGACCGAGCACCACCAGACGCAGATGCTAAGCGAGATCAACAAGCTCACTGCAGGGTCCGACGGCAGGCTCGACAAGGCCGACTACGAGCGCACGGTGAAGACGCTGCTGACCGGCGGCTCCGACCCCGTCATCTCGAAGGAGCCCGTCGGCGCTTACACCACCGCCGTGACCGACAAGGCGCTCGGGAAGTAGACGGCGCGTCTTCCTTCGTTTAGGAAAGACGACCTATCGCCCGTTTAGGAAAGGTGATCTATCGCCGCGAGTGGCCCAACGAGCCGCTCGCGGTCTGGGTTGCGAGGCTCGGCTTGGCGCATCGGATCGTTCCAAACCCAAACCCGCTCAAGCGGAACAGACCGGAAAACATCGTCCGAGACCTTGTTCATGTAGCTCACGGCGCAAGCCGTTCCTACGGCCCATGCCCATTGACGGCGCCGGCCAATGCGCAGGTCATCACAGGCGGCTCTTCCATGGCCGGATTGCTTGGCCCCGACCTCGGTGATGGGCAGAGGCGGGGCACCCCGACAAACTCAACGAGCCTTCAGCCCCTCATGGGCCTTCTGAACGGCAACAGTCCTAAGAGCTGGGTCGCCGGGCACCTGCTCAACGCGGAGTTCGGAGGCAGCGGAAACGCAGTTGAAAACCTGACGCCGCTGACGTCGGCGGCCAACAACGCCCACAAGACCTTCGAAAATCATATCAAGAGAATGCTGTTGCTGTGCAAGGGGCTAGACGACCAGTATCCTGCGGCGTCCGACTGGTATGGTGTCCGATACCGAGTGGATGTGTCTACGGACACGTACGCTGACCCGGCCACCATCAACGTCGGGAATATGTACAGTTATGCCTATTCGCACATCGAGGTCGAGTACGAGTTCGTTATAGCGGGAATCCTCGGACATCCGAAAAATCGTTTGACCGAATCAGCGGGATCGATTCCAGTCGCTTGGTGAAAACGGACCGCAATTTCCTCCGCCCGGCGGATCGGACCGACCTGGTGAAGATCGCCAGGGATGGGCTGGAGGAGCATCGCATCGCTCGCCGGGCGAACGCCATTCTTCTGCTCGACAAGGGTTGGTCCTACGCCGAGGTCGCCGAGGCGCTGCTCGTCGACGATTCGACCATCCGCGACTGGCTCAAGGCCTTCAACGAAGGTGGAGTCGAAGAACTCGTCCTGTTCGATCTCAAGGG
>NZ_JBKQOT010000714.1:0-4277 GCF_052145395.1 Roseiarcus sp. | reverse complement strand
GATAGGAGGTGGCGACGACGATCGCCACGCCCTCCCCGCGCAGGCCGTACAAGATGCGCCAGAAGTCGCGCCGCGACACCGGATCGACGCCCGCGGTCGGCTCGTCGAGCAGCAGCACGCGCGGCGTGTGGATGAGCGAGCAGGTGAGGCCGAGCTTCTGCTTCATGCCGCCGGAGAGCTGGCCCGCGCGGCGCCTGCGGAACGGGGTCATGCCCGATGCGGCGAGCAGGCGCGCGGCGCGTTCCTCGCGGTCCTTGCGGGAGATGCCGAAAAGCTCGGCGAAGAACTCGACGTTCTCGTCGACTGTGAGGTCCTCATAGAGGCCGAACCGCTGCGGCATGTAGCTCACATGCGAGCGAACGCGCTCGGGTTCGGCGACGGCGTCCACGCCTTCGATGAGGATCGAGCCTTCGTCCGGCGCCATTACCGCGGCGATGAGGCGCATGATGGTCGTCTTGCCGGCGCCGTCGGGGCCGACGAAGCCGAACACCTCGCCAGGCGCGCAATCGATGCTGAGGTTATCGACGGCGATGGCGGCGCCGAACCGCTTCGTGAGTCCGCGGACCTCGATGGCGGGTCGCGACAGCGCGGCGTTCATGATTGCCCGGGCGCCCTGACGGCGATCCTGGCGTCGGCGGGGAGGCCGGGGACGAGCTCGTGAGTCGGATTGTCGATGTCGATACGGATGCGATAGACGAGCGTCACGCGCTCGGCGTGGGTCTCCACGCTTTTCGGCGTGAACTCGGCCGCTTCTGAGATGAACGAGATGCGGCCCGGATAGTCCTTGCCGGGCCACGAGTCGGTGGTGACGGTCGCCGCCTGGCCCAGGCGCACCTTGCCGACGTCGGTCTCGTTGATATAGGCGCGCAGCCATACGTGATCGATGTCGGCGAGGGTCACGATCGCCGCGCCGGGCGATATGACCTCGCCGAGCTCGGCCTGCCGCACCAGAATGACGCCGTCGAACGGCGCGTTCAGCGTCGTGTAGCCGAGCGTGATCTTGGTGAGTTCCAGGTTGGCGCGCGCGGTCTCGATGGCGGCGATGGAGAGCGCGACGCTCCTGTCGGCCGACGCCTCGAGCGCCTTGTCGCGTTCGAGCGCCGCTCGCGCCTGCTTCAGCGCGGTCTCGGCGACGTCGCGCGCGTCGATCGTGCCGGCGCCCTTGGCCACCAGCGTCTGGGCGCGGTCGAACTCGAGCTCCCTCAGGGACACTTCCGCTTGATCGCTGATGACGGTCCGGCGCGTCGCGTCGACGTTCTGCTCGGCGACGTCGAGCTGGCGCATCCGTTCGTCCAGGGTCGCCTGGGCGATGACCGCCAGCTGCTTGTAATCGGCGTCGTCGACCCGTGCGATCACCGTCCCGGCCTTGACCGTCTGCCCCTCGTCGAACGGAAGTTCGACGATGCGGGACTGCACCGACTTGAAGCTGAGGATGCTCTCATGCGCCTCGATGTTGCCGGAGACGACGATCGTGTCGCTGTCGGCCTTCCCTTCGATCCAGGGAAGGACGGTGGCCCGCCACCACGGAATGACAACGTCCTGGTCATGATAGGCGGCGAGACCGCCGAGACCCAATGCCGCAACCACAAGGAGAAGGAGAAAGAATCGCCGCACCGCCAAGAACCCATGCCCCTTGCCTCGCCCTTTTTGGGCTTATCATTGCGCCCGGGCCCAAGGTGTCTTAGCGAAGAAGCCTTACCCGGGGTTTGACCCAGGTCAAGGATGACCCATCGTCGCATGCGGCGTTGTCGAGAGCGCGTTGCGCTGGTCCGTCCGGAGCGCTATCAATTCTGAAATCAGCCGGTTCCGGACGCATTTTCCTGCCGGCCGCGGGCGGAATCGCATGGCGCAGAATGGTGTCCCCAACCTCCCCGACAGACTGATCGAAGGGCTCCGCGAACGCTCCGAGGCGGGTGGACGCTCCCCACAGAGCGCATCCTGCGACGCCCTCGAAAAGGCGCCGCCCTATTCGCCTGAGGAGCGTCTTGCGGCGGCGCTCGGCTTTCAAGCCCGTACCCCGCCGGGTTCGCGCACCTCTCCGGCCGAACTTATCAGGGAAGATCGGGACCGTTGAGCGAAGTCGTCGTTCACCACGTGGTCCTCGCCGACTGAGAGTAGGTTTGCTTCCCATGTTCATCCTCACCTCCGACCACGAAGCCGTCCGAGACATGGCGAAGGCCTTTGCGGACGAACGCATCGCACCGCACGCGGTCGAGTGGGATGAGACCGAGCATTTCCCGATCGAGATCATGCGCGAAGCCGCCGCCCTCGGCATGGGGGCGATTTATGTGCGAGAGGAGAACGGCGGCAGCGGCCTGACGCGGCTGGACAGCGCGCTGATCTTCGAGGCCCTCGCGACCGGCTGCCCCTGCGTGGCGTCCTTCCTGTCGATCCACAACATGGTCGCCTGGGTCGTCGACCGCTTCGCATCCCGCGAGCTCCAGCACCGCTACCTGCCGAAGCTCGCCACTATGGACTCCGTCGCCAGCTACTGCCTGACGGAGCCCGGCGCCGGCTCGGACGCGGCGGCGCTGACGACGCGGGCGCGCCGCGACGGCGACGACTATGTACTCGACGGAGTCAAGCAGTTCATCTCGGGCGCCGGGGCGAGCGACGTCTATCTCGTCATGGCGCGCACCGGTGAGGGCGGCCCGCGCGGGATCTCGGCCTTCCTCATCGACAACGGAACGGCGGGCCTGAGCTTCGGCGCCAACGAGAAGAAGATGGGCTGGAAGGCGCAGCCGACCCGGCAAGTCATCCTGGAAGGCGTGCGCGTCCCGGCTGCTCAACGCGTCGGCGCCGAGGGCGACGGCTTCAAGATCGCCATGGCGGGGCTCGACGGCGGGCGTCTCAACATCGGCGCCTCATCGATCGGCGGCGGACAGGCCGCGCTCGACAAGGCGCTCGGCTACATGCGCGAGCGCAAGGCGTTCGGCCGGCGCATCGCGGATTTCCAGGCGCTGCAGTTCCGCGTCGCCGACATCGACGCGTCGCTCGAGGCGGCGCGATCGCTGCTGTGGCGCGCCGCGAGCGCGCTCGACGACAAGGGGCCCGACGCGACCCGGCTCTGCGCGATCGCCAAGCGGGTCGCCACTGACGCGGGTTTCAATGCGGCCAACGACGCGCTGCAACTCTTCGGCGGATATGGCTATCTCGCCGACTACGGCGTCGAGAAGATCGTGCGCGACCTGCGCGTGCACCAGATTCTGGAAGGGACCAACGAGATCATGCGCGTCATCGTCGCGCGCGGTTTGATCGAGAACTGAACCCGGCGAGACGCGAGAAATCGGAGAGAGGAATGGCCAACATCGCATTTCTGGGTCTGGGCAACATGGGCGGACCCATGGCCGCCAATCTGGTCAAGGCGGGCCACTGGGTCGCCGGCTACGACCTCGTCGAGGCGCAAAAGATGACGGCGGCCGAGATGGGCGTGTCGGTCATGGGCAGCGCCCGCGAGGCCGTCGCCGGGGCCGAGATCATCGTCACCATGCTTCCGGCCGGGAGGCATGTGCTGGCGGCCTGGGCCGAGTTCCTGCCGGCGGCGCCGAAGGGCGCGCTCGTCATCGACAGTTCGACCATCGACGTCGACAGCGCCAAGAGGGCGCACGAGGCGGGCCGGGCCGAGGGCGTGCTGACTCTCGACGCGCCGGTGTCGGGCGGCGTCGGAGGCGCGGCCGGCGGCACGCTGACTTTCATGTGCGGCGGCTCGGCGGAGGCGTTTGCAAAGGCGAAGCCGGTGCTCGAGGCGATGGGCAAGCGCATTGTCCATTGCGGCGGCCCCGGCGCCGGGCAGGCGGCCAAGATCTGTAACAACATGATTCTCGGCGCCACGATGATTGCGACCTGCGAAGCCTTCGTGCTGGCGGAGAAGCTGGGCCTCTCGGCCCAGGCGCTGTTCGACGTCGCCTCGACTTCATCCGGCCAGTCGTGGTCGCTGACGACTTATTGCCCTGTCCCCGGACCGGTCCCGACCTCGCCCGCCAACCGCGACTACAAGCCGGGCTTCGCCGCGAGCCTTATGCTGAAGGACATGCGGCTAGCCCAGGAGGCTGCGGCAAGCGCCGGCGTCGCCACGCCGCTCGGAGCGGCGGCGACGCAGCTCTACGCCCTGTTCGCGGCGGCGGGGCACGGCGGGGACGATTTCTCGGGCGTGATCAATTTTCTGCGGGGAACGCAGGCGTCCGGCTAGAATATCGGCGTATTGTTCATACGTGTCTGACGAATAGCGGCCGCGCGAGGCGGATGGCGTGTGGCGACACCCCGGCGACCGAGAGGGA
>NZ_JBKQOT010000713.1:0-17663 GCF_052145395.1 Roseiarcus sp. | reverse complement strand
CAGCTTGCCGACATAGGCCTTGGCCTCGTCGGCCGAGCGCAGGTCGGGCTTGGAGACGATCTCCATCAGCGCCACGCCCGAGCGGTTGAGGTCGACGAAGCTCATGGTCGGCGACTGGTCGTGCAGCGACTTGCCGGCGTCCTGCTCCAGGTGCAGGCGCTCGATGCCGACCCGGATCGAATAGTCCGGCGTCAGGTCGACCTGGATCTCGCCCTCGCCGACGATCGGGCTCTTGTACTGCGAGATCTGATAGCCCTGCGGCAGGTCGGGGTAGAAGTAGTTCTTGCGGTCGAAGGTCGAGCGCTTGTTGATTTTCGCCTTGAGCGCGAGGCCGGTGCGCACCGCCTGCGCCACGCATTCGCGGTTGATCACCGGCAGCATGCCCGGCATCGCCGCGTCGACCATCGACACATGGGCGTTGGGCTCGCCGCCGAACTCGGTCGAGGCGCCGGAAAAGAGTTTTGCCCGCGATGTAACCTGGGCGTGGACCTCGAGCCCGATCACCACTTCCCAATCGCCTGTCGCGCCCTTGAGGAGCTTGGCGCTGGCCGGTGCTGTCGTCATGTCGATGACCTCGTCATCTTTCCAAGGGGTCTTGCGTCGGGGGCGGGCGCTTCAGGCCCACCACGGCTCCGGCGGCGTCAGGCGTCCCGCCGCCTGCTCGATTGTCTCGCCGAGGGCGAACAAAGTCTCTTCGTCGAACGGCCGGCCGATGAGCTGCAGGCCGAGCGGAAGGCCGTCGGCGGAGAGCCCGGCCGGGGTGACGAGCCCGGGAAGCCCGGCCATGTTGACCGTCACGGTGAAAACGTCGTTGAGGTACATCTCGACCGGATCGGCCGAGACCTTCTCGCCGATGGCGAAGGCGGCCGAGGGCGTCGCGGGCGTCAGGATCGCGTCGACGCCGTTCTGGAAGGCGACCTCGAAGTCGCGCTTGATCAGGGTGCGGATCTTCTGCGCCCGCAGGTAATACGCGTCGTAATAGCCGGCGGAGAGCACGTAGGTGCCGATCATCAGCCGCCGCCGCACCTCGGCGCCGAAACCGCGGGCGCGCGTCTTCTCGTACAGGTCGACGATGTCGGCCGACGGCTCGCGCAGGCCGTACCGGACGCCGTCGTAGCGCGCGAGATTGCTCGACGCCTCGGCGGGCGCGACGATGTAATAGGCGGGCAGCGCGTGGCGCGTGTGGGGCAGGCTAACCTCGACGATGTTGGCGCCCGCGGCGCGCAGCCACTCGGCGCCCTTGGCCCACAGCGTTTCGATTTCGGGGTTCATGCCGTCGAGGCGGTATTCCTTCGGGACGCCGATCGTCAGACCCTTCACCGAGCGCCCGACGGCGGCCTCGTAGTCGGGAACGGGCTCGGTCGAACAGGTCGAGTCCTTCGGGTCCGGGCCGGCCATCGAACGCAGCATGTTCGCCGCGTCGCGCACGGTACGGGCAAGCGGCCCCGCCTGGTCGAGCGAGGAGGCGAAGGCCACCATGCCCCAGCGCGAGCAGCGTCCATAGGTCGGCTTGATGCCGACGATGCCCGTAAAGGCGGCGGGCTGGCGGATCGAGCCGCCGGTGTCGCTCGCGGTTGCGGCGAGGCAGAGATGCGCGGCCACCGCGGCCGAGGAGCCGCCCGACGAACCGCCCGGCGCAAGCAGGCCGCGCTTGCCCGCGTCGGCGAGTGCAGCGCGGGCCTGCTCGCGGCTCCAGTTCGGCGGCAGCCAGGGCGAAGCGACCGGGCCGTAAAAGGAGGTCTCATTGGACGAGCCCATGGCGAACTCGTCCATGTTTAGCTTGCCCAGCATCACCGCGCCGTCGCGCCACAGATTGGCGGTCACGGTCGACTCGTAGGTCGGCTTGAACCCGTCGAGGATGTGGCTGCAGGCCTGGGTGTGCACGCCCTCTGTGGCGTAGAGATCCTTGATTCCGATCGGTAGGCCCTGGAGCGGGCCGCCTTCGCCCTTGGCGAGGCGCGCGTCGCTCGCCTCGGCCATCGAGAGCGCCTTTTCGGCTGTGACCGTGACGTAGGCATTGAGACCCTTGCCGCGCTCGATCGCGTCGAGGTGCGCCGTCGTCAGGTCGCGACTGGAGATCGCTCGGGACTTGAGCTGATCGCGCGCCTCGGCGAGCGTCAGGGAAGTAAGGTCGGTCAAAGGGAAGTCCTAACAAGAGGGCCGCGCGACGGGGCAGGACGATCGCGGCGAGTCACTCGATCACTTTGGGGACGAGAAAGAAGCCGTCCTCGGTCAGAGGCGCGTTGGCCAGCACTTTCCCGGCGATTTCGCCGTCGGTGACGACATCGTCGCGCATCGGCAGCCGCATCGGTGTGACCGAGGTCATCGGCTCGACGCCTTCGACGTCGACCTCGTTCAGCGCCTCGACGAATTTCAGGATGGCGTTGATCTCGTCTTGCAGATGCGGCGTCTCCGCTTCGCTCACGCCGATGCGCGCAAGACGCGCGATGCGGCGAACAGCAGCGAGATCGACGGACATCGAAGGCTCCTCGAGATGGCCATTCTTGCGGGAAGTGGCCCCTATACATCGTGCATATATCGCTGGCAAACCCCACGCGGACTGGCCCACCACCATTTGGGCAGCCGGACGAGCCGGCCGGGAAGACAGGTGGGGAGCCGCGCCTACCCCGTGCGGCTTTGCGGCGCCGACTCCCTGGCCCGTCTGTGATGCAGGAGTTGGAGGCCGAACTCGCGGGATCGACCGCCGACCGCTCGAAGCGAGGTGCGCGTGCCGGCGAGGGCAGATGGCGCGGAAGGTGGGGACTTTGGCGAACCTGCATCGCAAAACGCAGCTAAACAGCCGTCGTCGAACGCACCGGTTCGAGACCGCTTTCTGCGCCGCGCCCGGCTTGGCTGGCTATCGAGAAGGACGGCATGCGGAGGTCTTTGGCCTCTCACTTGCGAAAGGGAATTCCGATGGAACGCTTCCCCGTTCATACGATCGAGTCGGCCCCTGAAGCGTCCAAGACTGCGCTCGGAGACGTGCAGGCAAGGTTCGGGACGATCCCCAACCTTGCCGGGGCGATGGCGACATCGCCGCTTCTCATACAGAGCTTCGTCGGCATCTTCGATAAGGTTCACGGCGGCCCGTTCACAGAGCCGGAGATTCAGACCGTGCTCCTCACCGACGCGGTAACCAACGCCAGCGCGTGGGCGGTGGCGCTCCATACGGCGCTCGGGCTGCAGGCCGGTCTGGAACAGGCTGAGGTCCAGGCGATACGCTCTGGGCGCTCGCCCTCGGGCGCCAAGCTCGGAGCGCTCTCGACGTTGGCCCGGACTCTGATTGAGAAACGCGGGCGGCTCGATGAGCAAGACATTGAGCAGTTTCTCGCGGCCGGGTTCGGCAAGGATCTCCTGCTTGGGGTGATCACGATCGTAGCCGCCTCGACGATCACGAACTACACCGGCAGCGTTGCGAACCCACCCTTGGAGGAACGCCTGAAGCCATACGCCTGGAACGGCTGAGACGCCGCCTCATGCTTGACGGGACGCACGGCGGCAAGGCCGCCGCAGCCGCCACGCGCCGAGGGCGACAGTCGAGCCGAGGGTCGGGACGGCGCCGAAGTCGCCGGCGGGACGTGCGCGCCTCGTTTCAGGTGCTGAAGCGAGCCCGGTAGTCTTGCGGCGTGGCGGCAAGCAGCCGCACAAAGCTCCGACGCATCGTCTCTTCTGATCCAAAGCCGCAACGCTGAGAGATGCGTTTGACTGGCAAGCGGGTTTCGGAGAGTAGACGCCGCGCTTCTTCGACTCTCAGGCGCTCAATAGATCTTGCAGGCGTTAGGCCGGTTGCCTCCGCATAGCGCCGGCTGAAGCTGCGCTCGCTCATACACGCTTGTTCGGCAAGAACGGGAAGCGAGAGGTCGCCGGCCAGATGTTTACGGATCCACTCATGAAGCGCGCCAAATCTGTCCTCAGCCGCCTGCAGCGAAAGAACCTCGCTGAACTGCGCCTGTCCGCCGGGACGCTTGAGGAAAACGACCAGATAACGCGCGACGGCGAGCGCCACGTTGCGGCCCAGATCCTCTTCGACCAGCGCCAGGGCGAGATCGATGCCGGCCGTCACGCCCGCGGAGGTCCAAACCGAACCTTCCCGCACGAAGATGGGATCAGACTCGACGCGGACCGCGGGGAAGCGCCGTGCAAGCTCCGCACAGAAGGCCCAGTGCGTGGCCGCTCGTCGCCCATCAAGCAAGCCTGATGCGGCCAGCAGAAAGGATCCGGTGCAGACGGACGCGGTGCGACGGGCCAGTTTGGCGCGCTCTCGCACCCAGTCGACCAGGACGGTGTCCGCCACCGCCGCATCGACCCCTTCGCCCCCAGCAATCACGAGTGTGTCCAAGCCCGCTTCCATCGGTGGAAGCGGATGCGTGACAATCGTCATTCCAGACGAGGAATCGACGCTCCGGCCGCCGGGCGCCACGATCCGGATCTCGTAGGGCGGCGCCTCGCCGGCCTTGGCCATGAAATCGTTGGCGGATGCAAACACCTGAAGCGGCCCGGTGACGTCGAGGAGTTGTACGGCCGGATAGGCCAGGATTTCGACGGTGCGGATCGCGTTTGGCGTCATCGCCAAAAAATGACGCGATGGCTTCTGTTTGTCCATCAATCACGCTGAGTTCCCGTGCGCCTTCTCGAGGAGATCTGACAGCCGGCGAAGCGGCGGCCCAGGCGGTGAACCTCGTGGGGGCCACGCTTTTGCTTCGACAGGGTCGCGGCCCCGTGCTAGCGGCAGCCCCGATGAACCGTCCGATCGCTGTCGAAAACCTTGCCGAACGCCTTCCGCCGAAGGCGCGCCTGATCGGAATCGACCTGGGGACCAGGACGATCGGGCTCGCGCTGTCGGATGTCGAGCGGCGGCTCGCCTCGCCGTTGAAGACGCTGCCCCGCACGGCGTTCCAGAAGGACGCGGACGCGCTGCTCGCCATCTTCGCCGAGTTCGAGATCGCAGCCGTCGTGCTCGGCCTGCCTCTCGACCTTGAAGGACGCGACAGCCCGCGCGCGCAATCCACCCGCGCCTTCGCCCGCAATCTGGCGACGCGAACCGATCTGCCGATCGCCTACTGGGACGAAAGGTTTTCCACCGCGGTGGTTTTGCGGTCGCTGATCGAGAACGACGTTTCCCGCGCCCGGCGCGCCGAAGTCGTCGACAAGATGGCGGCGGCCTACATTCTGCAGGGCGCGCTCGATCGACTCCAGGCCCTCGACAGCGACTTGTGAACAGCGTAATGAGGTTTTCTTAAGGGTCCCGAGACCTAAGTCTTGTGTATTGCAGGAAAAGAAGTCTCTATCAGGCTGGGGCGGGGGCAGGTCGAATCGGCAGTGCGCCGGAGCGCGCTGTCTGTGTGCGCCTACGGAACCGCTGTGGTGGTTCCGACAATGCGTGCGAGCGGCGGATTGAATGGTCGGGCAACACGGTTATCCAAGACGTAAACACACGGCGGCCGCGCTTTCCGGGCGCGCCCCTGAGCATCAGGACTCTCTTCCTTCCGACGAAGCGCCGGGTCCTGCGAGCCGTGAGGGGCTCGATGTCGCCGGCTACGTGTCTGACATGACCGCTCAGCTCGAGGCGATGGCGCTCGCCGCAGGGCTCGATCTGCTCGCCTATTTCCTCGGCATGGCGCGGTCGGAGGCGGATCTGTTCGTTCGCACGAACGCCGGTCCCGAAGGCGAATCCGGCGCCGGCGAGGACGAAGACGACACGCTCTCCGACGAGGGTCAGGCCGAGTTCGACAGCTCAGGGCGCTGACAGAGGGTCCACCGGTCACGCCGTGTCGCCTCAGGACGATCGCAAGGCAACGCGGTCGCCGCCGGAAAACTCCACCCGTCCGGCGAGTTCGAGCTCCATCAGGGCGACGCGCACCTCACGAGCCGAGGTCTCGGCCGCCCGTGCGAGATCGTCGAGCGTGATCGCGGAGGGTCCGAGCAGGGTGACGATACGGTCGCGCACGGCCTCGAGGCGATCGACGGCGACATAAGCGGGGCCGACCGGCTCGTCGAACTCGTCACCGGGCGTCGTCCGCGGGGTCGCCTGCGGGTCGACGCCAAGCAGCGCCTGCTCGCCCCAAAGCGGCTCGCCGACTCTGTTGTCCTCTTCGAGCGCGGCGAAGAGATCGGCTGGACGGGTCGGCGCGAGCGCCGTCACGACGTCCTCGACCGAGGTGCAGATTGTCGCACCCTGCTTCAACAGGTCGTTGGCGCCTTCGGCGCGCGGGTCGAGCGGCGATCCTGGCGCCGCGAACACCTGGCGGTTCTGCTCGAGGGCGAAGCGCGCCGTGATCAGCGATCCCGAGCCGCGCGCGGCCTCGACCACCACCGTGCCAAGCGCGAGACCAGAGACGATGCGGTTGCGGCGCGGGAAGTCGCGGCCGCGCGGCTCCCATTCGATCGGCATTTCCGACACCACCGCGCCGTGCTCGACCATGCGCTCGATCAGCGGAATTGCCTCGGTCGGGTAGGGGCGGGCATGGCCCCCTGCGAGCGCGCCGACCGCGCCGGTTTCCAGGCTCGCCGCGTGGACCCGCTGGTCGATGCCGCGCGCCAGGCCCGACACCACGACATAGCCCGCCTTTCCGATCCCGCGCGCCAGCCGCTCCGCGAAGGTGAGGCCGGCGGCGGATGCGTTGCGGGAGCCGACGATCGCCACCGCCGGCTGCTGCAGCGCCTCCTCCCGACCGCGCAGCGCGAGAATAGGCGGCGCAGAATCGATCTGGCGCAAGACCGGAGGATAGTCCGCCTCGCCCAGTGCGACGAAGCGGACACCCAGCTTTTGCGCCAGCGCCATCTCCCGTTCGATCTCCTCCCGCGTCGCCACCCGGATCGGCCGCCGCGCGCCGCCGCGCCGGGCGACGTCAGGCAGCGCTTCGAGCGCCGCTCGGGCGCCGCCGCAAGCGTTGACAAGCGCGCGGAAGGTGCGCGGGCCGACGTTCTCCGATCGGATGAGCCGCAGCCAGTCGAACAGCTGGTCGTCGGACAGGCGCGGGTGAGGCTTTTTCGCCATCGCTTCAGGCCTGTCCGATCTTCGCTTCCGTTCCGGCGATGAGCCGGCGGATGTTCGGGCTGTGCTTGAACCAGACGATCGCCGCCAGCAGTCCAAACACGTAAGCGACCTCGGGTAGCCCAATCACCCAGGCGACGAGCGGCGAGACGACGGTCGCAGCGAGCGCGGCGGCCGACGAATAGCGCGTGAAAAAGGCGATGGCGAGCCAGACGACGGCGAAGGCGAGCGCAGCCGGCCAGGCGACGCCGATGAGACCGCCAAGGAAGGTCGCCACCCCTTTGCCGCCGCGAAACTTCAGCCAGACAGGATAGAGGTGGCCGATAATGGCGCCGGCCGCAGCAGGGAGCGCGGTCGCCGGTCCGAACAGCCAGGCGCCGAGGAGGACGGCTGCGGTGGCTTTGAGCGCATCGAGCACGAGCGTCGCCGCGGCGAGGCCCTTTCGTCCGGTCCGCAGGACATTGGTCGCCCCGATATTGCCCGAGCCGATGGCGCGCAGGTCCCCACCCCCGGCGAGCCGCGTCAGGATCAGCCCAAACGGAATCGAGCCGAGCAGGTAACCGAGCGCCAGCGCGAGCGCCGCCCCATACGAAACCCCAACCATGCGCCCTCCGCGTCGATTTTTCGGTGAGACTATTCGTGGGCGACGCGCCCGGCAACCAGCGTCAGTTTGACGCGCCCCTCGAGCCGCGCGGCGTCGAACGGCGTATTGCGGCAGCGTGAACGAAGCTCGGCGGGGTCGAGAACGTAGGGCTCCTCGGGATCGAAGCGGATGACGTCCGCCGGAGCGCCCACCGAAAGGCGCCCGACCGGCAGCCGCAGGATCTCCGCGGGCCTCAGGGTCATCGCCCGGATGAGGCGCGGCAGGCTGATGTCTCCAGACGTCACGAGGCGCAGGCTCGCCGACAGCATCGTCTCGACGCCGATCGCGCCGGTCGCGGCCTCGGCGAAGGGCAGGCGCTTGGTTTCCACGTCCTGGGGATCGTGGTCCGAAACGATGACGTCGATCACGCCCCGGTTCAGCGCGTCGACGAGCGCGATGCGCTCGTCCTCGCCGCGCAAAGGCGGGCTGAGCTTCAAAAAGGTGCGGTAGTCGCCGACGTCCAGCTCGTTGAGGGTCAGGTTGTTGATCGAGACGCCGCACGTGGACGCCAGGCCCGCGTCTCGGGCTCGGCTCATCGCCTCGATCGAGAGGCGGTTGGAGATCATCTGGGCGTGGTAGCGCGCGCCCGTCAGCGCCACGAGCCGGAGGTCGCGTTCCAGCGCGATCGTTTCGGCTTCGCGCGGCACGCCGGTCAGGCCGAGCCAGCTCGCCCGCAGCCCTTCGGCCACGACGCCGTCGCCCCTCAGCGACCGGTCTTCGCAGACGGGCGCGACGAGCGCGTCGAAATCGCGGGCGTAGGTCATCGCGCGGCGCATCGTCTGCGCCTCGGCGATCGATCGCAGTCCGTCGGAAAAGGCGATTGCGCCAGCTTCGGCGAGAAGCCCGATCTCCGCGATTTCCCGGCCCTCGAGGCGTTTGGTCAGGGCCGCCGACGGAAATATGCGGATTTTGGCGTCGTCGCGGGCCCGGCGCAGGATGAAGCCCACGACGGCGGGATCGTCGACCGGCGGATTGGTGTCGGGCCTGATCACGAGGCTGGTTACGCCTCCGGCGGCGGCTGCGGCGCTCGCGCTGGCGATGGTCTCGCGATGCTCGGCGCCCGGCTCGCCGACGAAAGCGCGCATGTCCACGAGCCCCGGCGCGACCACGTCTCCGGCGCAGTCGATGAGCCGGGCCTCTTCCGGAATCTGGTCGCGGGTCACTTCGGGTCCGACGCCGACGATGACGCCATCCCGGGCAAGCAGGCCGCCCCTCGTTTCCGTCTCGCGCTCAGGATCGATCAGGCGGGCGTTGAGAAAGGCGATCGGGCGGGTCGACATGCCGCGCGATTAGCGAGCGCAGGCCGCGATTGCAAGCGGGACCCCGACACGTCTCAAGATAATCGACCGAGGCTTTCCCGTCCGCTGAAGCGGATGCGCCGCCGGCGTCTCTGTCAAGGCGTCGGCGGCGCTCGACGTTCCGGCGCCTACTCGCCTTTAACCTCGATGGTCTTCACCGGCTTCTGCGCCTCGGCCGTCTTCGGCAGCGTGACCGTCAGGACGCCTTTCTTGAAGCTCGCCTCGATCTTGTCGGCCTCGACGCCCTCAGGCACGCGCAGCGCGCGCTCGAATGAGCCGAAGCGCCGCTCCCGCAGATGGAAGTCGGGCTTCTTCTCTTCCTTGTCTTCGCGCTTCTCGCCCTTGATCGTCAGCACGCCGCCCGCGACCTTCACCTCGATATCCTTCTCGTCCATGCCGGGCAGGTCCGCATGGACCTCGTACGCATTGTCCCGCTCGACGAAATCGATCGCCGGGACGGCGACCCAGGATTCCGGCGCCCAGAACGGTTCGATGTCGAACGCCGGACGGCGGAACGGCAGCTTAAGCGGACTCATGGTGAAGTCTTCGAACAGACGGTCGACCTCCCGGCGCAGGCTCTCGAACGGGCGCCACATCTGCATCTGCATCGTGGACGGCGCCGCTCCCGGTTTCGTTTCGGTCGTGACAGGGATTTTGGTTTCAGCTTTCGCCATTGAACCCTCCACTATCGGCTGGTTCTCAGCCTTCAGGCACAGGATACGCGCCCGCAGCGGCGGCGCATTGACGCGTCGCAAACCGTCGCGGGCCAAGTATGGTATAATTAAGTTTTGTATCGATCCAATGGCCGCCGTTCGGCAGCGCCCGGTCTCTCATCTGCGGCGGGAGCTTATGCGATCGGAATGGGAGGGTTTCCGACTTCGGCCGGCTCGTCGTCGACACGCCGCAGGGGTGCGCGGTTTCGCCGCCGTGCGACTGACCGCCTCTTGACGCTTCGCGGGCGCTTCCCCACCTCAAAAGAACTCGTGGCGGGAAGACGTCCGCTCGCCACCCGAGCGCCAAGAACCAAGATCGACCGCGCTCGGGTTCGAGCCGCGCGCCTTCCGCCCACGACAGGGAAGGAGGCAATCATGGCGATATTTTCGGATCCATTCGATGCGCTCGACAGCTTTCAGCAGGCGCTCGACGCCTTCCGGGCGAGCGACTGGCTGGAGGCGGGCCCGAGCGGCGGCGGCGCCTATCCGCCGTTAAACGTGTTCCGCAAGGGCGACGACTTCATCATCATCACGGAAATCCCCGGGGTGAAAAAATCGGACCTCGACTTGCAGGTGAAAGGCCGCACTTTGAGGCTCTCCGGCGAGAAGACGCTCGGCTTCCCCGAGAAGGCGGCGGTGCACCGCCGCGAGCGGCTTTCGGGCCGGTTCGATCGCGCCGTAACGCTGCCGGTCGAAATCGACCCCGATGGCGTCAAGGCCGAATATCGTGACGGCATTCTCGCGCTGTTCCTGCCGCGCGCGGAGAGCGACAAGCCGCGGACCATCAAGATCGGCTGAGAGGACAACCCATGAGCAAGGACGCGAAAGAGAAGGCGACGACCATGGCTGAGAGCAAGGAAATGGCGGTCCGCGAGAAGAAGGAGCTCGTCGCCAAGGAGGAGAAGACGGTCCCCGGCCGCTACTTCATCCCCTACGCCGACATCTACGAGACGGACGAAGTGCTTGCGGTGGTGTTGGAAATGCCGGGCGTCGAGAAGAAGGACCTCGATGTCGGGCTCGAGAACGACGTGCTCAGGGTCGACGGTCGCATCGACTTCTCAAAGTACAAGGAGATGGAGCCGGTCTATGCCGAGTATAATGTCGGCCACTATGCGCGCTCGTTCGCTCTCTCCAACACAATCGACCGGGAGAAGATCAGCGCCAACCTCGAAGACGGCGTGCTGACGCTGACCCTGCCCAAGGCGAAGCATGCTCAGCCGCGCAAGATCGCCATTGCCTGACGGCGGTTGAGGGGCTTTAGCTGTAGACTTTCCGGCCGGCGTTTCGTTGCGGCGGCCGGGGCGTCGCCACTCTAAAGCTTACTCTGGCCCGACGGGAAGAATCCGACACGCGCCCCCGCTTCGAGTCGGACCGAAGTTTCCCCGGCGTCGGTCGTCCCGACGGCGGCTTTGCGTCCCGGCTTGCCCTTGTCATCGAGGTCGAACGCCTCGAGCCCGCGCAGGGCCTTCAAATTCACAGTCACGGTCGCCGGGCCCGGGGACGGATTGGCGAGAATGTACGCGCCGTTCGACGTCCTTTCAATCGAAGCGAGCCCTTCCTCGCTGCGCCGGATCGCGGCGTCGCCGACCCTCAGGAACTTGCCGCCGCCGAGATAGAGCGAATACGGCGTCCCGCCGGTCGTCCTGACCAGCGCTTGCAGCGCGTCGGTCTCGAGCCCGGAGGCCGAATGGGGGCCGGGCCGATAGGACGCGAAGCAAAGGTCGGCGCCTTCGGTAACTTCGATCCGCAGGAGGCCGAACCCGTCGTCGAAGCCGCCTTGCTGGGTCACGCTTTTCACATACGCGCTCTTGCCCCCGGAGAAATCGAGAACGTTGCCGAATACGGTTGAAGCAATTTCGTCGCGCCGCTCTATCAGGGTCGGGGCGGTCGAGTTGACGCCCTTCCCGTTTGGCAGGGAGTCGGCGTACACGCCCCCGAGTCCGAGGATCGGCTGTCTCGTCGCCCCGGCGGCCGCGATGAGCCGCGCTGATCGCTCTCCTCGCTCGAAGGCGATCGACCAGGTTTCCGCCGTCGGCTGGGCCTGCCGCACCTCGGCGAACGCATTGTATCCGTTGGGGACCGGCGCCGGGAAAGGCGAGACCGCGAAGGAAAGGCTCGACGTCGGCGCCCCC
This sequence comes from Roseiarcus sp., assembly GCF_052145395.1. Taxonomy (NCBI): domain Bacteria; kingdom Pseudomonadati; phylum Pseudomonadota; class Alphaproteobacteria; order Hyphomicrobiales; family Roseiarcaceae; genus Roseiarcus; species Roseiarcus sp. The sequence continues at coordinate 5,883 of NZ_JBKQOT010000713.1, read as the reverse complement.
CGGATGTGCCAGGCCAAATCATACTTGTGCGGCGCGCGCGAAAACGCGCCGAAAAGGTCCGCGAGATAGTCGCCGGTGAGGCAGAGCGCTCGATCCAGCGCGACGCCGGGATAGACGGAATCCGACCAGGCGCGCTGAACGCCGAAGGTCTCGCCCGGGCCGTAAACCGTCTGGTCGGCGCGCGCCCTCTCCTTTTGAACGGGATGGCTCAGCCAGTGCTGAGATTGCTCGTCGACGGTCAGCGTGTTGTGGGCCAACGTCGTCCAGTGCCACTTCACATCGAGCGGATTGTCATAGGGGAATTGCACCCCAGGGCTGGGCATCAAGATGTCGTCGAGCGCCCACAGATCGATGTGCAGCCTGTCTGGGTGCCCATGCGACACCGTCGGACCGTAGGAAAGCGTCAAGTTGGCGATGCCCGACCCATTCGAGGCCGGCGTGCGCAGCACGCCGAAACCGACCGTCGGGAAATTGACGTTGGGGAAACTCAGGGGCGGAGCTTTCTCGTGCGGATCGTTGAACATAAACGGGGGCGGAGCGGGGGCGAGCCAGGGATGGATCAAGGGACGGCTCCTCGAGGTCACGGCCTTTTGCCCCGGTTCGCCGCCGGTTTTCGTGGCGGGGAAGCCGCGTTCGTCCGGCGCGTCGATGATGGCAAGATAGCGAGGATCCCGGTATCTTCGATATCCGTATTCGTATATAGCTGGAAAGTATAACTGAGATAGCCAGAGTAAATGGGAGTCGTTTTCGCCCGCAATGCGGAGGTTCGGATAGGCGATCAGCAGGGGGAAATCAAAGACGTATTTGAGAATGCTATCGTTGTAGCGGTAGAGATCAATCCCGTGCCGCCAGGCCGCCTCAGCCGCGTTGACCAGCCCGTGGAGCGCGTAAAGGCTGTACCCGGGGCTCCCTTCCACCCACATGCCGCCCGGGATGGCCTCCGGAGTGAAGTAGAGCGTCAGCAACCCTTTGCTCGGGTTGTCGGCCGTCGCGGCGACCCAGTCTTTCGGCGGCGGAAATTGCTTGTAACGGGGCGCCTCGTTCTTGGCGAGCGTCGTCCGCGTTCCGTAGAGGGCGGCGTTGACCAGTTCCTGATCGTCCGTCGCGTAACCCGCAAGGAGGACCGCGGCGGCGCCGATCGCCCCGCGATTGTTGAGCATACTGGCGAATCGAGCGGACGGGTCTTGTTCGACCACTGTGGGATAGAGCATGACCCACGCAAGAGGCTGCAACAGCTCGTCGTGAATTCTCTTGCGGTCCGCGGGAGACAGCGACGGGGTGTTGTAGATAAGGTCGTAGCCTCGCGCGAGCAGCTCGAGGTCGAGCGAATCTTCCAGGATCTGGCCTGTCAGTCCCTTTTCCCAACGGTACATGATGGACGGGGACGCCCCATAGCGGGGCAGGTTCGCATAGGCCAGCAGCAGGTCCCGCGCATACCTTGCATATTTCTCGTTGTCGGTGAGGGCGTACAAGATGCCGAGCGCGTCGATCGCTTCGGAATCCCGGTCGAAAAACCAGGAGAACTTCCGAACCGGATCGTCTGTATGCTGGCGGCCCGGAAAGTCGGGAAAGTAATTCCCGGGATACAACCATGCGCCGTCGGAGCCCTTTTGCGGCGGCGGAATGTCGATCGGCTCGCCGATCCGAGCGTCCATCCTCTTCTCGAGTTCGGAAAGCTGTTGCCGGAGCTCCGCGCTGGTCTTCAACATCTGCTTGTATTGCCGGATGTCCTCCTCATCCCAGATCGTGTTCGGATGCCCGACGCTCATGCGCGGCTTGCCGAACACCTCGACGTCTTCATGCGGCGCCGTGGCGACGGTCGGCGCGATGTTGTTCGGATTGGTCGATACGGCGGAGGGCGCGAATGCGGCCGCATCCCCGGCAAATGCGGCCGGAACTCCCAGCGCGGCCTGCGACACCGAAAGCGCGGCGACGAGCGCCCAAAGGCGGATCAATCGCACGCGCACGGCCTGTCCTGCTTCCCGTCGCTTCGCGATAACACTGCGCTCTCCGGATCTTTCAGGCTGTGCGCCCTGGAGTTTTCCGGGCCGCCCGCGGGACGAGGAGCCAACGTCACGGCGGGCGTCAAGCGAGGCCGGCGGCGCGGCCATAAGCGAAATCCGCGGCCCTGCGTGCGGCGACGCCGAGGCCGCCGAGGAGTTGCTGAAGCGGCGTCTTGCGCGCTTCCCACTTGACCTCGTAGAGGCGGGCGCTGTCGCGGACGCGGAACAGAAGCTCGTCGCCGGCGACGATCTCGTCAACGAGACCGAGCGCGAGCGCGTCGCGCGCCAGCCAATAGTCGCCATTCGCCACGCGAGCGATGTCGAGGTTGGGGCGACGCTCGGCGACATGGGCCTTGAACGCCGCATGAATCGCTTCGAGCTTGCCCTGGAAATGGTCGCGTCCCGCAGGCGTGATTTCGCCCAGCACAGATACGGTGCGCTTGAATTCGCCGGCGGTGATGTCCTCGTACTCGATCTCGTTCTTCTTGAGGAGCTTGTGCAGGTTCGGGACCGAGGCGACGACGCCGATCGAGCCGACGACGGCGAACGGCGCGGCGACGATGCGGTCGGCGGCGCAGGCCATCATATAGCCTCCGCTCGCCGCCACCTGATCGACCGAGGACGTGACTTTGATCCTTCGCTCGCGCAGGCGAAGAATCTCCGCGGCCGCAAGCCCATAGCCGGTCACCGTGCCGCCGCCGCTGTCGATTCGCACGACCACCTCGTCGGCTTGCGGCCGCGCGACGGTCAGCACCGCGTCAATCTCGCGCCCGAGATTCTTGACGGCGGTTGCGCGTAAATCGCCCTTGAAGGTCAGCACAAAGATGCGTTTGCCCACTGGCTGGCCACGGCGTGCCTTCGCCTCCTTCTTGCGCGCCTTGATCAGCGCCTTCCGCTCCTTCTTCTCGAGCAGCCCGGCGTTCAGCGCGTCGCGCATGTCGTCGTAGCGGTCGTTGATCGACTTGATCCGGATTTCGCGGTCTTTGTCCCCGTCGCCCGAGCGCGCGAGGCGCGCGACCAGGATAGCCAGCCCGCCGATGGCCGCCACGATGACGAGGGCCTTGATGACGAAAGCGGCAATGTCGAGCCAGAACGGCATGAACGCTCCACAGGCAAAAGGCCGGATATAGGACGCCGCCGCGCTTTTTCATGACCGCGGCCCGATGGCAAGGGCTTACGTTTCGAGGGGGCGTTCGCCTTTCAAGCGCTCGGCCAGCGCGTCCAGGATCGGGCGCTGACCCTTGAGGATCTTTCTCTTCGCTGTCTCGAGATCGAACCATTCGGCTTTGTCGACTTCCGGGAAAGCGGCCGACTTTCCCGACCGGGGCGGCCACTCCATCGTAAAATGCTCGCTCGTCAACGAGGCGGGATCGAAAACACCCTCCGAGGCCCAGGCGGCGACGAGCTTGCCGCTCGGCTGCTTCACCGTCCCGAGGTCCAGGAACGCGCCCTCTGCCACCGCCCCGGTTTCCTCGCGGAATTCCCGCTTGGCGGCCGCAAGAAGGTCTTCTCCCGGCCCCACCTCGCCTTTCGGGATCGACCATGTGCCCTCGTCCTTCTTCGTCCAGAACGGGCCGCCGGGATGGACAAGCAGGACCTCGACGCCCGGCGGGCGTCTGCGGAAGAGGACGATCCCGGCGCTGGTCTTGGGCATGGCGGCGCTCCCGAGTTCACCACGAACGACGCAAAGGGACACGAAGCTTGGTCTTTCTTGGTGTTCTTGGTGGTGAAAATTCATGGCGTCGCAGCGTCGGCGAGTGTCAGTCCCAGGACAACTGGCTCTTCGGCAAACGGCCGCTCGGGTCATGAACGATCGCCCGGTGGGGCAGGCGGTCGCTCCACCGCCAGAGGGTCAGATTGACGTCGTCCGATGTGGCGCTGTTGACAAAGCTCGGCCCGATCACTCCGGTTGCGCCCTCGCCAAGGAGTCGCTTTGCGAGCCGCCAGCTCGCCGGATCGCGGCCGGCGGCGGCCTCGGCGAACCAGGCCGACGCCATGTCGGCGATTTCGACGCCTGCCGCCCGACGATCGTCCTCGGTCCGGCAATCGACGACGTCGGCGCAATCGATCTCGTACGTGCAAAGCACGAGAGGCTCGAACTTGCGTGCGAAACCCTGAGCCGCCTCCTTGATCGCCGTCATGGGGTCCAGCGCGAGATAAAGCGCCGGCATCCCTTTGGGATTGAAGCGGCCGCCGTGAGTAGCGGCGCCTTCGCCCGACAAAGGCTTGAACGACCAGCGGGGACCGTGGGCGCGGTAAGCGAGCCCCGCGAATCTCAAGCAAATCCGCCGAGCGCGATCGAGTCGAGATAGTCGCGCAGCGCCGCCGCCTGGCCGGACTTCACTAGAGATTCCGCGGTGCGTCCACCGAAGGCTGGGATCGGCTCGGCGCGGTACCAGGCCATCGCCTGCATCGGCCCGCCAGACCATGCGGACACGCGCCGCAAAATCTCATTCATCTCCCTGAGGCGCGATTGCGTTTTGGCCGCCTGAAGGCGGCTCGTCTTATACAGGGCTTCGGGGGCGAGTCCGACGGTTTCGGCGAGCTGCTTCTTCGTGAGGCCGTACGCGTCGTAGGCGACGCCGGCGGAGGCGGCCTTCTTCGGCTTTGTGGCGCTCATGTCAGGTTCTTTGCCCTCTTTACGCGGTATATTATCGGACAGAATCGCCGGCGGCGCAAGGGAATGAATTGTCTTCGATTGCGACGGCGGTGACGGACGGGAACCGCCTTTTCATCGCCTTGTCCGCCGCTATAGTCCCAGCCGACAATCGGGGCCGCCGATGTTTGGATCGTTACGAAGCAAGGACCGCGACAAGGCGGGCGTGCTTGCGGCGCGTCAGGCGGTATCCAAGGCGCAACATCCGCGCGTGGCCGAACCGACTGCGCAATCGGTCTGGACCAGCTTGGGCCAGCACGACGTCCCCACGGTCGGCGAGGACGCGACCGTGTTCGATGCGCTGAAGGTCATGGCCGAGCGCGATGCGGCCGCGGTCGCCGTGGCGTCGCCGGCCGGTCTTGTCGGGATTTTTTCCGAGCGGGATTTTGCGCGCAGCGGTCTCGTGCGGGAGGGCGCGGCGAGAGAGATGCCGGTCGTTGAGGTCATGACCCGGGTCGTGGCCTGCGTCGCGCCGGCGGACAGCGTGCGGCGGTGTCTCATCCTGATGAACGAGTGGCGCGTCACCCATGCGGCCGTGCTCGATGAGGGGCGACTGGCTGGGCTTCTGTCCCAGACCGACCTGCTCGCGGCGCAGATCGCCTATCACGAGCGCGTCTTCCACGAGACCGAGATGGATCAGAAGCTCTTGTTCCTGCGCGGAACCTACAGCTGCTGACCGAGCGCGCCGGGAGGTCGGCTGCTCGTGGTGAAAACCACAGGGTCGGCGCCCATCTCAATGGCAGGAGTGCGCAAGGAGCGGGCGTTGCCGGATGGTTCGGCGAATGGGTCAAGTCGATCCTTTGCTACCGTTCGCGTTCGCTCCGGTATGGCAGGAGGGCGCCAGGAGCAACCGTTCCGGGAGCAAGCTCCGAACGCGTCTGTTCGACCCGAGGCGGGGAGTTCCCGCGTCGCTAGTCCGACATCCCACGACGCCAAGCGGAAGTTCAAGGGCGCCGTCGACCGCCAAGCAGTGCGGCGCCGCGAACCCTGCGGTGACTCGGCGACATGGGCGGCGGTTTCGAGAGGGGACTCGTTCGGCTTGCGCGAAATCCAAAAATAGCGCAGATTCTCGATGAATTTGAAATGAATTGATCAGTGTCGTTTCTGACCATGTCGCGCCTTTTCATCAGCCACTCGAGCTGGAACAACGACAAGGCCGTTGAGATCCGCGACTGGCTCGCGAAGAACGGCTGGGACGACGTCTTCCTCGATCTCGACCCCGAG
>NZ_JBKQOT010000712.1:0-3502 GCF_052145395.1 Roseiarcus sp. | reverse complement strand
CTGGGTCGTCGCCGCGACCTTCATCGTCGTGATCGGAGGCATCGGCACCGTCGAGGGGCCTATTGTCGGCACGGCGATCTTCTTTGCTCTCCGCTGGCTGCTTGCCGACTACGGGACCTGGTACTGGCTGGTCATGGGCGCCGTCGCGGTGCTCGTCATCATGTTCGCGCCGGCCGGCGTCTGGGGCTACGTCCGCGCCCGCTGGAACATCCAACTTCTGCCACTACAACGCAGGCTCGTACTGCAGAGGTCGACGAGGACCGGCGAAGCGTCGACTGCCCATGTCACCGACAACTCAGTAAGTGTCCCCCGGCAAAGCCGCGGGCTTTAGAATGTGAAACGCTCAAGCGGTAAGAGGGGACGCTGACGCGGCCCGACGCCGCGCCAGCGCCACTTGAGCGCTGCCTGCAACGAAATCAGCGACAAGCCCTCACACTGGATGTCGAGGGGGATGGTGGCGAGCAGCCGGGCCAGACGATCCTCAAGCGATGTCAGGCGCTCACGCGCGGCCTACGCTTCGGCTCGCTCCTGTTCGGCGCGCGGGCTCGATCGCGTTTGACCCTGGTGTCGTTTGGCACTTAGTGGGTCTTCCTCACTCTCTGATAGTAGGGACGTCGAACTAGCGATAGGGAACTGATAACGCTCAGAAATTTTGTCTGGTCTCGTGACCATTGGCGTTACATATTGTTCCAGGAGGCCCTGCGCCAAATCCTGGTGTGTTTTCCGAGCGCTAGAAATCCACAATGATCACGGCCATCACACAGATTGAGGAAGACCCCTCCCCCTGGCCGACGAAAACAGTGTGGCGCAGAAGGCCGTCGCCCGACTAGTTACCGTGAAAGAGGTTGAGGAGTAGGCGAGCGAAAGCACGGCGGATCGTCGCGTTCGGCGATCCGGATCGCGGACGTGGTGCAAGCCCTTCCGCGCTGCAACCGCGTTATTGACGGGGCCCAAATCCCGATATGCGGCGTGCAGGAAGGATCAGCTTGCGGTCGCCGTGATTGGCGAGCGACCTCTCACTCGAAGTCTCCCGCACCGGTACTCTACCCCAAAGACAGCCGCAAGCCCCTTTCATCATTGGGGGCGACTGCCCGCGGTCATGATGGTTAGCTCAGATAGGTAATCTCTGCGACAAGTTCTGGCCGCACCCAGGAGACGCTGGACAGCGCAGGCGAGCCTCCAAAGCGGGGCTTGCCGGGCGGAGGAGCCGCGAGCATTGTCCGTATCGCCTGCGGCCGCAGACGCTCATGGAGCATCTTGAGCGTTTCAACAGACATGCCCGTCCCGACGCGGCCCGCAAAAACCAGTCATGGGCTCGGCCGAAGGCTAGCCCTTGATGGCGCGCTTTTCGCGTGGCTCTCCAACTTCCGACGCTGCGACCGAATCTCTGTGGAAGGGAGCCGTTCGCTCGCGCGTGAGCTTCGCGAGCTTAGAAGCCGCTCTTTGCCTTCCGACCCCGATGGCGCCCAATACGGCGCCAACCGCGCCCGCCCGGTCTTTCTGAGAAAGCCGCCCCTCTCCGATTGCGGTCATCACCTGAAGAATGATGCCGATGACCGCCTCTAGGGCCAAGTCGACGGAGAGACCCGGCTGGGGTGATTGTTTCAGCGCCTCTTGCAGGTCTTCCCTGAGTCTCAATTGCGCCGTCCCGCCGATTTTGGAATAGGACCGCGTCATGCGCGCGACAAGGGCGCCCCATGCGGGCTTCTCGAGCGCTCTCTCAATGAAGGCGTTGCAGCCCAAGGCGATCCGAAGCAGCGGATCGGACGTCGCGACGCGCCGCGGCTGGAGGAGGTCGTCGAACGCCCGAATGAGCTCGTCGGCGACTGCCGACGTTAGCGCGTGCATGTCGTCGAAGTGAACGTAGAACGTCCCTTTCGCGACGCCTGCTTCGTGGACAAGTTCGTCGATGGTGACCGAGGCCGACGGCCTTGTGGAAAAGAGGGTGCACGCCGCCGCCACTAGCTGAGCACGAGTGCGAGCCCGCTTCTCCTGGCCGATCTCCGCCCGACGCACGAGATTGACCTTCGCCATTCGAAACGCCCTCCGCCAGGATGTTAGCCTAGAAGGTCAAAATGACCAAATTATATCATCCGAGATTCTTCGAAGCGCGGGGGCTTGGCGATGAGCGCCGCGCGCGCCGGCATGCACGTCGGACGCGACAACAGGTCGAATAGGAGGCCGCCGGCCGCAATCAATTCGCCGCGGCGCACGGGGTCGCGCTTGGGCGGCAATATCCGGGTGAGGCTCGAAGACTCGCTTTGGCTCGCTCGGCTTGCGAAGTCGAACGCGGAATAGGTCGGCAAGGCCCGCCGCCTCTTGAACGAACTCGGCACGCCCGACGAAGCAAGAAAAGATCTTTATGCTCAAGGGCTGCGAACCGGCTCGAGTCCTGTAGTTTACTTTGTCAAAGTCTCCTTAAGTAAGGGTTTCGATCGAGCCTGATTTCGAAGCAGCCTGTAGAATCATACACTCTTCGACAAACAAGTTCACGGGCTAGGGCGTTATGGCCCCGCATCCGCCGTTTCCTCAGTTCGAGATCAACCTCAATTCGCCAAGATAGACGCTTTCGCCCAAGACGCAGTCAGCTGAGGCGCCGCCATGGGCGTGTGATGCTTCGACACGATAGGCGCCTCCGCCCTTGCGCAAATTGTCGAAGCGAAAATCGCCGAAACCGTCGCTTGTGGCCGTTGCGACGGGCCTGCCTCCCTGAGACAACGTCACCGTGGCCCCCTGCACGCAGTCCACGACCCCGGCGATCTCGGCGCTTACGCTGCCGCCTATGAAGCAAGTCTCCCAACGCTCCAACCCCGGTACCAGACGCGAGGCTTGGCGCCGAGTTCGGGCTTGAGCGGCTTGAGCCCTTCCCTCGCCGCCCTTTCCTTCATGGCGGCGTCCTCGAGCTTCACCGCCTCGAATACCGTCGTTGGGCAGACCTGCTGGCAGCGGGGCTGACGCCATCCCTGATCGAGGAGGTGGGCGTCGAAGATCCAAGTCTGCGGGACATCATACTCCTCATTCCAGACGATCGCCCGATAGGGGCAGGAGCCGACGATGTCCTTGCGGCCCCGGGCCTTCACCGGATCGATAATGACGATGCCGTCAGCGCGTTTGCGGATCGCGTCGCCGGCATAGCGAATGCAGGGCGCGTCGTCGCAGTGATTGCACATCACCGGCAGATAGGTGGTCTCCACCATGGGCGCGCTGCCTTGCACGCGACGCAGGATGCGGATCGGGCTCTCGCCGACCGCGGCGGCCCGCGCCGCATAGCCTGGGAAGTCGTTGCCGACATGTTCGTCTCGCTCCGCTATGACGCAGTTGTAGCAATTCTCGCAGCGGCCGACGTTGATGATCAGGTTCCACTTGCTCATGACGTCTCCTCACGCCACCGGCTCAAAGGCCGCCGGCTCCACGGCATGCGCCGCCTTGAAGGCGTCGGCGGCCCGCCACCTCTCGACCTGCACGAGGCAGGAATTGGGGGACATGCTGCTCGTCCCGCGGG
>NZ_JBKQOT010000711.1:0-2613 GCF_052145395.1 Roseiarcus sp. | reverse complement strand
TTGTAAGATCGTCTTGACGCCTTCGGCGGAAAGGAGGCCGAAAAGAGGGTCTTGGGCGCCAAAGACGAAACCGTCGCCGCAGCGCCGGATGTCCATGGTCGTGTTATCGCTCACGGCAATGTCTTCGCCCTTGCGGCGGCCGTCCACCTGGAATTGGCGAAGAAGGTTGGGTGTTGGCCCGTGGAAATACGGCTGCGCCATCGTCCCCACGAGCGTCTGGCCGTCGCGCGACCACGCGATGCCGAAAAAATTCCAGCCCTTCAGGTCGGCAGTATCTGCGCTGGCGAGCCGCGCCATCGTCTTTGCGGAAAGAATCGACACCGAGGCCGTGTCGCTGTAGCTGACGGCGACGCGCGCGCCGGACGGGTCGATCGCGACGCGAATGGGATGCTTACCGTCGGGCGCGGCGCGCCTGGCCGCCAGCTTCAGGTCGGACCCGTAGCGGCGCAATCGGCCGTCCTCGCTCGTTGCGATCAAGGCGCCGTCGGGCGTGAAGGCGAGGCTGTCGACGGGGCCGCCGTATTTGCGGTCGGCGATCAATTCCGCGCCGGTCCCGGTGTCGAGCACGCGCACGCCGGCGCTGTAGAGCCCGACCGCGACGCGCCGCCCGTCGCCAGAAAAGGCGATATCGGAAATAGCGTCCTCGAATGCGCCAAAGCGGCGTAGTACGCCGTCGGACAGGTGGACGAGCGTGAGGCTCTGCTTTCCGGTCTTATCCCACGCTGCGTCCCATCCGCCGGCGGCAAGCAGCTGCCCGTCCGGCGACAGCGCCGTCGCATAAACCTTTCCCGCGTTCCCGTCCCCGATCGGCAGGCGGATGACGCGCTTGAGCGCGCCATCGGGCAGAGACCAGACCCGCACCGTCTTGTCGGCGGAGGCGGTTGCGAGCAGCGAGCAGGCGGCGTCGACGCCGATGCGAAAAATCGGCCCCGTGTGCATGCCCGCCTCGATGCGCAGGAACGGGCGCTGATCGGGGCAGGCCTTGATCGCGTCGGCGAGCGCGGCGCTCCCGAGCCCGTCGATGGGGCCCTTGTAGCAGTGGGCGTCGTTCAGCCGCTGCTCGAGCGCCTTGATCTCGTCGGCGCTCGGACGGGACGAATCGACGTCGGCCGCGTCGGCGGGGACAAGGCTCAGAATAGTGGCGAAGCTTATCGCCGCAACCGCCGCATGACAATATCTCCAAAGCGAGTCAAGAGAAATTGCGTAAACTTGGCCGTCACGCCCCAGCGCGATCGGGACGCGGATAACGCGCTCGAACATGCCGCCGGGCAGCGACCAGAGCCGGACGGTCTTGTCGTCGGACCCGGTCACAAGCAGCGAGCAGTCCGCGTCGACAGAGAACGTTTCAATCGTCGACGTGTGCTCGCCAGTCTCGATGCGCAAAAATGGCTGCTGTGTGGGGCAGTCGCTCTGCGCGATGTCGAGCGCTTCGCTCGTTTTCCCGTCGATCGGGCCCGCGTAGCGGCCACTGTCTGTCAGGCGCTGCTGAAGCGTCCGAATTTGGTCAAGACTTTGTTCGTCCGCGGCGAGGGCGCGCGCTGGGTTTGCGGTCGCGGCGAAGCTTCCCGCCGCGACCGCCGCTTGCGAGAAGCGCTTAATAGAACGAAAAGGAAACATTTTCGTCCTCCGCCAGGATCCTCGGAAACACAGTGCCAGGTTTTGTTCTAGTGTGCCAGTGTGTTTGCCGTCGCTGTGTTTGGAAGCATTTCGGCGCACATAAGCTGCCGCCTCCCGGCCAATCCGGTTGGCTTGTCCGGGATCAACTGGGCCGGTACGGCAATCAATGGTACACGGACTTCCGCTTCGGGCGGGTTCTGCACCTACGGGCAATGCCCGCTTTCCTTCCCAATCTGCGCCTACAAGGCGGCAATCTGCAACGGCAGCTTCACGTCGAGTCCGGTCCGTCGGCGTAGGACCCACGCGCCAAATTTCGCGCGCCAGCGCAGGCAGCCCCGCGCGTCGACGCCAACACCAGCCCCCCTACAACGCCGCCCCATCCCCGCCGAACAGATGCGCCTGCGCCTCGTTGAGCGCGAGGCCGACGGGTTGGCCGGGTCGCGCGGTCAGCGCGCCGTCGCCCTGAACGATTACCTGGCCTGCGGGTGTCTCGACATAGACGATCGTCGCGTTGCCCAGGTGCTCGACGACTGAAACGGCGCCGGGCAGCGCGGAGGCCGGATCGCCCGGATCGACGAAGCGGAAGTGCTCGGGCCGGACGCCGAGTTCGACGGCGCCTTGCGGTAGAGCGCCGTTGCGGACGGGGACGCGCGCCGCGCCTCCGCCGGGCAGCGCGACGCGCGCGACCCCCGCCTCGGCGCCCGCGATGTCGACAGCAACAAAGTTCAAGCTCGGCGAGCCGATGAAGGCCGCGACGAACATGTAGGCCGGGCTGTTGTAAAGATCGAGCGGCGAGCCGACCTGCGACACAGCGCCCTTGTCGAGCACGACGATGAGGTCGGCCAGCGTCATGGCCTCGGTCTGGTCGTGGGTGACGTAGATCATCGTCGTGCGAAGGTCGGCGTGCAGCTTCGCCAGCTCGAAACGCATCTGCACCCTGAGCTTGGCGTCCAGGTTCGACAGAGGCTCGTCGAACAGGAAGACCTCGGGCTTGCG
>NZ_JBKQOT010000710.1:0-9107 GCF_052145395.1 Roseiarcus sp. | reverse complement strand
CGTCGAAATCATCGCGCCAGGACAGAATGTCGTAAGGCTCGCCCTCGCCGTCCCGGAGGCGAAACACGACTTCGGCGTGAACGCGCCTGCCATTGTCGAACTCGACATCGACGCTAGACCTGAGGGCTTTTGAACCTCCGAGAGTGGCCCGACTTCTCACCGGCCCCAATTTGGAAAGCAACGCCTCTTGATCATCCGGAGCGCTCGCTCGCGCCTTTAGGACCGCCTTCATGATCTCGGGGGTCATCCCCGGTAGCGCGGCCAGAACAGTCCGATCGGCGCTTTCGACGTCAATTCCCGATTGACCACTGAACACCGTCACGAAGGGAAGCACTCGCTCGACGACGGGTGTGGGCAACCCGAGCACGAGACCGAGTTCAAGCGAACTGTTGAATGGACCTTGACGGGGCGGATAAGGCGATCTGGATGTGGCGTAGAGGTTCGCCTCACTGTCGCCTGCGTTGGAATCGGGTTTGGTGCGCCAGCCGACGATACGGTCCGCGTAGCTCTTCGCCTGGCTTGAATCGACTCCGATGGCCGCGAAAATTCCGGCAAGCAGATCGGGGGGCGCGGCATTGAGGTCAATCCTTGCCGCTTCGGAGCGAAAGCGGACGGCGACGCCGGTATGACCGATCCTTAATGTAAAACCGCCTTGAGAGGGTCGCGCTTTTTCAGGAGCGGAAAGCTGCCGTAATACCGTCATTTCGATCCCGCCGCGGATGGACGCTTCCGCCTGGACCCGATCATCCAATATGTGCGAGGCGCTGCCGGTTTGGATTGCATAGGTGGAATATATCGAGGCGAGCGCCGCCAAGGCCGCGAGGATCCACAGAACGGCGACAAGGACGAACCCGGCCTCGTCGCGCGTGTGAAGCCTGCCGCGTGAGATTGGCGCACCGCTCATCATGGCTGGCCGGGGGCTGCTGAAGAGGGGGCCTGGTTTGTCACAGGAGACGCCGCGCTGGCCGGGTTCGCCCGATTATCGGGCTTAGGGACGCCGGGCGCCGTAATCTTCAATCGCACGACGGTCGACGCCCCCTGCGTCCGACCGGAAGGATCAACGACGGTCACCTTAATAGCCTCTGGCAGCCGCTCTTCACCTTTCCAACGTTGCGCCCACACATGTTCGGGACCCGCATACGCGAAAGTAACCTGGAATGGCGCCCGAATCAAAGCAACCGAATCTGCGAATTCGAAGGGCTGTGCGGGCCGGCCGCGCACAATCGGCGAGAATTTGGAATGCGACCGGATAAGCGCACGGCCCCGTTCATCCGAGGACACGGCGATCCGGACCACTTCAAGCTGCGGGCCGGAGTTTGGACCGGCGGCAGACCGCACAAAGACCACAGAGGTGGGGTCGCCTTCGAAAAACGGACCCGGCGCATCGCCCCATGACGTCACATATTCGGCGACGGACAGGTCTTCCAGAAGGCGCTCGAGACCCAGGCCGACCAAATCGGTCCGCTGCAGATCCGCAAATCCGCGGCGCCAGTTTGGCAACCAAAGTCCAGTAATTGAACTCAGTCCGAGAATTATGGTGGCCGTCAGCGCAACCGCCGCAACCGCTTCCAGCATAGAAAAGCCATCAGCGTTCGATTGGCTCACCTAGTCTGCGTCCTTCGCAAGCGGATGGTGTCGATCTCCATTATTGAGCCGGAAGGAGAACGCACCAGCAGCGCGATGCCTTCAGGAGTCCATTCAGCCGACCGCTGAGGATCGGTCGTCGCCAGCGCGTTGCTATCGATGCGCCAGGCATAATTGTCGAGAACGCCTGTCAAACGTCCGAACGGGAGCACGTTTCGCGCCGGAAGGCCAGCCAAGATTTTTTGCGCCGCCGAAACATGGGCGAGATGCCGCTCGGCGTCGAGGCTGGCGCGCAGACTGGTGCTCGACAGAGCGCCGATCGCCGCCAATCCGGCCGCCAGGACAGCAAGCGCGGCCAACGCCTCCACCAAGGTAAAGCCTGCGTTGCCCCTCCGGCTAAGTCTTTCCAACCGCCACAACCTCGACCCCTCCGGTCAGCCAGTTGACCCGTATCTGATAACCGACGCCCTGCCGAGAGATGGCGATCACGCCTCCGCAGGAGGCGCCGCTTGGAAAGAAATCGATTGTCGAACCGACAATTCGATCGGCGCAGCGTTGGGCGAGCAGGGCGTTGAAGGCGACATCTGCCGGAATCTCGACCGCGGCCGCGCGGTAGCTTGAGCGCACCGTGCGCCGATCCGCATCAAGCAATGTGGAAACCATTGTGTGATTGCGAATCGCGGCGTTTCGATCCCCTTTGAGCAGCGCCGCGACCTCCACTGCATAGCCGGCCAGGCGAGGCTGAGAGGTTGATCGCGGAAACGAAGGCAGGACCAGAGCGGCCAGCAGCGCGACAATCGCGAGGACGCACACAACTTCGATCAACGTAAATCCTGCCTCGCGATCCATCGGCGCCTCACCGCGTCGCGCTTTTGATTATGCTCTGTCTGTCGCCGACCCCGCCCGCTCCGTACGAGGCAATTTCGTAGGGGCTGTGGTCTCCGGGAACCCTGTAGACGTATGGGTGACCCCAAGGATCGTCTGGGACCGAGCCGACTCTGAGATAGGGGCCGTTCCATGCCACCGCCGAAGCAGGCCGCTGCACCAAGGCCTTCAGACCTTCGTTGGACGCCGGGTATGACCCATTGTCGAGATAGTAAAGATCGAGCGCGGCGTCGAAGCTCTCAATCTGAATCTTCGCGGCCTTCACTTTCGAATCGCTCAGGTAACCCAGCACGCGAGGACCGACGAGCGCCATGACGAGACCAATGATCGTGATCACGACCAGCATCTCAATGAGGGTAAAGCCGCCCTCGCCGCTGCGTGGCGCGCCGTCTCGATACCTCAGCCGCCGAACCAAAAGGGACCATAACCTCATCTATTACTCCTATCCGACGCTTTGATTGACTGAGAGCAAGGCGGTCATGACCGACACGATCAGGCCCCCGACGATCGTGCTGATCAGAACGATGGCAAGGGGACCGACGAAGCCTATGGCGTGGTCAAGGCTTCGTTGCAGCTTGGCCTCGTAGTAGTCGGCGATGCGTCCCGAGAGCATAGGCAACTGGCTGGAGTCTTCACCGAGCCGCAGCGTCCGGATCGCCACCGAAGGAAGCGCCGCTGTCTGACTCAGCGCGTCGGAGAGCTTTCCGCCGTGGCGCACCTTGTCGACGACGAGCGACCATTTTGTCGTCGTTCCGCTTGCTTCCATCGTGTCGGCGAGAATCCGCAGCGCGGCGACCAGCGTGACGCCGCTTGACAGCAGGAGACTCAAGTTCCGGCAAAAAAGGCTCGTTCGTCTATAATCCAGAATTGGGCCGATCATCGGAAGTTGTCCGATAGCACGAATGAATCTCTCGCGCAGAAGCCGTTGCCGTATCGCGAGCCATCCGGCAAGCAGCGCGACCAGAACCGCGGCCGCAATCGCCTGGCCGTTCGTCCGCAGCAGGTCCGACAAGCCAAGGAACGTCACCAAAACCGGATCGACCTTGGCGTTGAAGTCGCGGAATACATTGGCGAATTGCGGCAGGACAAAGAGCAGAAAGAATAGCAGCACCGCCCCCGCGGCGGTCAGCAGGAAAGCGGGGTACCTGAGCGTGTCGTTCAGGCGCCGCGACAGGGCTTCGGCGCGCTGGCGTTCGACCGACAAGGACTCAAGAATTGAGACAAGCGCCCCCGAGGTCTCTCCGACCCGGGCAAGGGCGACGTAAACCTTTGGAAAGACGGCCGGATGTCGAGAGATCGCCTCGCCGAAACTCTCTCCAGAAAGAATGGCTGTCGTCAGCGCCGAGGTGGTCGACCGCATCCGCCCCATATCGGGGTCGGCGGAAAGCAGTTCCAGCGCCTCATTGATCCGGGCGCCGGTTCGCAAGAGCAAGGCAAGATCTCCTGTGAAAATCGTCACGTCCTCCGGTCGGGGTCTCGACAAAGAGGGGAAGAAACGCCACGCCCGCCTGATCGTCTCTTGCTGGACCGCTGCGACGGCCTCTATGGGGACAAGGCCAAGCGCCTCGATCCTGCGACTGGCCTCGATGACGCCCGCTGCGTCAATCGAACCGCTGACGACCTCCCCGCCGTGCGACAGTGCGCGATACTGAAAGACTGGCATGTGACTATTGCGCCGTCGTGACGCGCAAGGCTTCGGAGACCGAAGTCAAGCCGCGGCGGCATTTGTCGATGGCGTCTTCCATCATTGTGGTGACGCCCTCTCGCCGCGCGGCCTTGCGCAGAGCGCTCGCGTCGATGGAGGACCCGACAAGGTCGCGAACCTCGCCAGCGACTTCCAGGGCTTCGAAGACACCGACTCGCCCGCGGTAGCCTGTTCCGCTGCATCGCTCGCAGCCTCGCGGGACCCAGATCATCTCTCCGGCTGAAAGACCGCACGCCTCGTATCGCGGATCGGCCGCCAGGTCGGTCTCGGAAAGCTGCTGCTGCGCTTTGCAACGTTCACACAACATGCGCACGAGCCGCTGTCCGATGACGCCGCGCAGCGTCGACCTCAACAGGAATCCTTCGACCCCCAAATCTAGGAGACGGGGGACAGCGGCTACGGCCGTCTCGGTGTGGAGCGTCGTGAGGACGAGATGACCAGTGAGGGCGGCATGAACTGCGATGTTCGCGGTCTCGGCGTCGCGTATCTCGCCAACCATGATCACGTCGGGGTCCTGGCGAACAAACGCCCGCATTGCCGTCGCAAAGGTCAAGCCAATCGCTGGCTTGACCTGGGACTGATTGACTCCGGCGATCTCGTATTCGACGGGATCTTCCACGGTGAGGATTTTGCGAGATGGCGTATTGAGAACCGAGAGCATAGTCGCAAGCGTCGTGGTTTTTCCGCTGCCCGTCGGGCCAGTGATGATGATCATTCCATGCGGAAGATCAATCAGTCGCCTTACCGTCCGCTCATCGCGTGACCCCAGTCCTAGCTTCGAGAGGTCGAGCAGGCCCCGGTCTCGCGGCAACAGGCGAAGCACCGCGGACTCCCCATACTGCGTCGGCATCGTCGAAACGCGAATGTCGATGTCGGAGTTTCCCACCTCGACGCGTGCGGCGCCGTCCTGCGGCAACCGCCGCTCGGCGATATTCAGGCCAGCGAGGATCTTGATCCGCGAAATCAGCGCTTGCGGGAGCGCATGCCCGGGAGCAGGCACATTTCTCAGAAGTCCATCGACCCGCATGCGTACGTTGAGACCATTGCGCATTGGTTCGATATGAATGTCGCTCGCCCGAAAGTCGACGGCCTTCTCGAGGAGGTCGTTGACTGCCCGCACCACCGGGGCTCCACTCGCCAGATCGCGAAGACTGTCGATGCTCTCATCGAGAGACTCCTGCGATTGGCCAGACGCTGTCGCCGCGGCTTGCTCCTCCTCCGGCCCAAGCCGTTCGGAGAGCACCGCCGCGATTTCCTCGAACGAGGCAACCGATACCACGATGCGCCCGCCAAGAACAATCTGCGCGCCCTTCTGCGTTGCCAGGTCCGTCGGATCAGCAACCGCGAGACCGTATTGCCCTTCGCCGGTCGTGAACGGAAAAACCGCGGATTCGCGCAAAAAACGCCGAGCGAATCGCCCAGCGCAGGACGTCGCCTCCATCAATTCTGCGAGCGTAATACGGGGATATTCGAAGAAAGCCGCCACCTCTTCGGCGAAGTCGTCGGCAGAAAGTGCGCTAGCCTCCCACAACGACCGGATCGACGGCTCGAAGGCCTTTGCGTCGCCGAAATCCTGCGAGTCGGGCGACTCAAAACCAAACCGATCCCTGAGACGCATGGCGAAAGCATTTATCGACTTATCGTTCAAATCGAGAGCCGCCATCTCACTCGCCCCGCACGTGATCTGCGCCGTGCAGACGTCTTATCACATCGCCGCAATCCCGACATGCTGCCGCGTCGCGCAGGCCGTGCTCGGAGAGATCCCCACACCGGCTTGCCGTCAGAGATATGTAATAGGCATGAAGCCGAGTAAATGGCACAGACGTTTCCCTTAAGCGACTGGCCATTAACGTTATCGCGGCGGCGAGGCCAAGGACCTATCCACGTCAACATACTTTCCGTAAGGGTTCCCCCGGCGATTTAATACTAATCGGCTCCCCTCCCGTCAAACGCTACCTAGGACGAGCACAGTACGTACGACTGAGAGATGGTGTTTGACCCAATAGTAAAGACAGGGCGGCGGAGCTGGCAAGATGGTAAAACAGGCCTTGGCGCTTGCGTGTGGCCGAGCTCCGAAACGCCGGAGAGCTGGCTATATCTTGCTTGGAACAAAAGAAAACGCGCGGATGCGCTGGATCTCGGCCGAGTTTATCCCTGTTCGCGCCAGAAACGCGAACAAGCGTGAAAAACTATTGCCTACGGGAGACACCCGGTGCGAGAGTCCGCGACGATTCGCCGCGCCGCAGAGCGACGGGTCGGTGTCAGTATCACAGGAGGCGAAAACGTCGCGCTTGACACAGTCGCAAGTTTAATGATTTTTCAGGCCGCCTTCAACATTTCGGCCGCTATCGAGGACGGACGCTCATTGGCCTTGAAGTTTGATCGCGTCCGGCCCTTGGCGAACGTTGTTATGGTTACGACGTGCGTGATGGCGTTGGTGGCGTGCAATACGTCTTATCTCGAGCAGCGCACGGACGAGCCGCAAAATGCAGCGGATGCCGTCCGATCTGCCGACCTCGAGCCTCGGTACCCCCGGTCAACGGGAGGTGTCGACGCCGGCGGCGCCGCGCCCAAGGGTTTTTCGTTTTTTGGATCATCGAGTCCGCCCCAAGCTTCTCCAACGCCCGCCTCCCCGGCGGCGCCCATGGGTGTCTCAGGGGACGGGGACGGCTACAACCTCAACTTCGAGACCGCGCCGATTTCGGATGTCGCGAAGTCGGTTCTCGGGGACACGCTCGGCCTCGGTTACATCATTGACCCTCGGGCCCAAGGGTCAATCAGTCTCTCCTCGGAGCGACCCGTTCCAAGGAAGGACATGCTTTTCATTCTCGAGAGCGCTATGCACGCGAACAATTTGATCATGGTCCGAGAAGGCCCCGTCTATCGCATTGCGCCCGCGGCAGACGCGGGCGGGGGGCGCGTCGATCGGTCCGATAGCGCCGGGGGGGTCGAGCCCGGATACGGGATGACCGTTATTCCTCTTCGATACGTGTCGGGGACAACGGCCTTGAAGTTGCTCGAGGGCTTCGCCGCGAAACCCGGGGCAGTACGCACTGATCTGAGCGGTCAACTCCTGCTTGTCCTTGGGTCAGGGAGCGAACGACAGTCTGCGCTGGACGTTGTCCGCAGTTTCGATGTCGACTGGCTGCAAGGCCAGTCCGTCGGCATGTATCCGGTTCGGAACAGCGCCCCCGAGCCGATCGTCGCCGAGCTTGAAAAGATAATGGACTCGGGTGAGTCGGGGCTTGGTCATGGCCTGGTCAAGTTCGACGCGGTGGCGCGGTTGAACTCGATTCTGGTCGTTGCCTCGAAGCCGGAACTCCTTCGCGCTGCTTCCCGCTGGATATCCCAACTCGATGAGCCTTCCGCCGCCAGCGCAACCGTTAAAGTTTACAAGGTGCAGTACGGCGACGCCAAGCAGATTGCTCAGTTGTTGACGCAGATATTTGCGACTTCCGGAGGGGCTGGCTCCGCCGCTAGCGAAATCGCTCCGTCCTCCGGAACGAAAGCCCTCACGCCGAACGAACGGCTTACTGGAGGAAGGCCCGCAAGCGCGAGCGACGCCAATGCATCCCTGCCGGCTTCGACACCGGGGAGTGCCGCGGCAACACCGGGGAGTGCCGCGGCACAGTTCGGCGCCCTCCCCGTTGCGACGCTCGACTCGGAGCTTTCGGCCCTAGGCCAGGGCGGCGGCCCCCAACTGCCGAACGTCCGCATCACCGCGGACGCCGTGAACAATGCGGTGCTTGTCTATGCAAGGGCGGACGAATACAAGATCGTCGAACGCGCGCTCATTCAGCTCGATCGGCCGAGAGTGCAGGTCGCTATCGAGGTCACGATTGCAGAAGTCACCCTGAACAACGAGCTTAATTACGGGGTTCAGTTCTGGCTCAACGGCGGCGCAGTTTCGAACACGTTGACCGGTGTAATCCCGAGCGTAGCCAACAATCTCACCTCGAGCCCGGTCGGGCCCGGCTTGACCGGCGGGCTAAATGTCGTCGTCGGCAACGCTTTGACCCCGCGCGTCGTCATCAACGCGCTGCATCAGATTACGGACGTGAGGATCTTGTCAAATCCCTCACTCGTCGTTGTCGACAATGGCGATGCGACGCTCGAGGTCGGCAATCAGATTCCGATATCGACCGGCAGCGCCACCGTGCTGAGCGCCAACAACGCCGTCGTCAATACGGTCGACTACAAGAACACCGGCATAATCTTGCACGTGCAGCCGCGGGTGAACTCCAATGGATCTGTCCTGCTGAACATCGACCAGGAGATCAGCGCCGTTCCGCTCGAAAGCAACAGCACCACTACGCTGACTCCGACGATTACCGAACGCAAAGTGTCAAGCCAGATTTCGGTGGTCAGCGGGCAGACGGTGCTGCTCGCCGGATTGATCCAGGACCAGCTGGAGAAATCGCGCGAGGGCATCCCGATCCTCAATCAGATTCCTTATGTCGGGGCGGCGCTTGGCACCTCGGGCAAGTCGGATGCGCGCACCGAACTCATCATTTTCATTAAGCCTCAGATCATCCGGGACGGCGTTGACGCGTCGATGGTTGCGGAAGAGCTGCGTTCGAAAATGCGAGGCGGCAAGACTCAGGCCCTATCGCTTCCTAACATGCTGAACATAAATGCGCGACCGCTTCAGTGACGGCGCAGAGCGACCAAACGGGTTGCGTCCTTCCGCGAAAGCCAGACTTGCCAAGATCGTGTGCGGCGCCGCCGCTCTCGGCGCGTTCGGGGTCAGTTTCGCCGTCGCCCCGGGAATGAATGGCGTCGCGGGCGCCGCCTTGGCGGGAATCAGCGTCGCCATGGCAGTAGCCGACTATCGGCAGATGATCATTCCTGACGAACTCAATGCGTCCGCTCTCCTTGTCGGGCTCGTGGCCGCCGGATTGAAATCGTCGAATGTCCCTTTTGCCGCAATTCT
>NZ_JBKQOT010000709.1:0-18398 GCF_052145395.1 Roseiarcus sp. | reverse complement strand
CGCACCTCGCCCGCCGTGCGGTTGCGGTTGTCCGTCAGCGCCTCGACGATGACGGCGACGCCGCCGGGGGCGTAGCCTTCGTAGCGCACTTCGTCGTAGGTCTCGCTGTCGCCACCCGACGCCTTCTTGATGGCGCGCTCGATATTGTCCTTGGGCATGTTTTCCGCCCGCGCTGCGATGACGGCGGCGCGCAGACGGGGGTTCATCCCCGGGTCGGGCATGCCGAGCTTGGCCGCAACCGTGATTTCGCGGGCGAGCTTGGAGAAGAGCTTGGAGCTGATCGCGTCCTGCTTGCCCTTCTTGTGCATAATGTTCTTGAACTGACTATGGCCTGCCATACATCGCCTCGAGCCACACGCGCCTCACCGCGCATCCGGTGAAAGGGAAATCGGCCCCCTATACGCTAAAGCCCGGCGGTTAGGGAAGGCGCGAGAGGACCCGAACATGGCGCCTGTCGCCGTCTCGATCGCTCCGGGGGTGATGTATTTCCCCGGCTATCTCGACCGCGCCGCCCAGGAAGCGCTGCGCGAAACGGTCCGCGCCGTGCTCGCCGAGGCGCCGCTCTATCACGCCCGGATGCCGAAGACCGGCAAGCCGCTCTCGGTGCGCATGAGCAATTGCGGCGCGCTCGGTTGGGTGTCCGACGAAACGGGCTACCGCTACCAGCCGGGCCACCCCGAAACGGGCCGCCCCTGGCCGCCAATTCCGGCGTTCCTGCTCGCAGTCTGGGCGCAACTCGCGCCCGGCGCGCCGCCGCCCGAGGCCTGCCTGATCAGCTTCTACGACGCCAAGGCGCGCCTGGGCCTACACCAGGACCGCGACGAGCGGGAGCTTTCCGCTCCGGTGGTGTCGCTGTCGCTTGGGGATCCGGCGCTGTTTCGCATCGGCGGCCTGACCCGCGATGCGCCGACCCGTTCGCTGCGGATCGAGTCCGGCGACGCGCTGATCTTCGGCGGACCGGCGCGCCTGATGTTCCACGGCGTCGACCGCATTTTGCCGGGCGGTTCGTCTCTGCTCGCGAACGGCGGCCGGATCAATCTGACGCTGCGGCGCGTGACCCCGGCCTGAGCGCCTGTCGTCTGCCGTCACTCACCGGACTGCTCCTCTTTGGGGGCGGCCTTGGGACCGCCCTTCGAGACGCCGACCATCGCCGGACGCAGAACGCGATCCCCGATCGTCCAGCCGCTCTGCACGACCTGCGAAACCGCGCCAGCCGGCAACGTCTCGTCCGGCGCCTCGAAAATCGCCTGATGAAAGTTGGGGTCGAACTTCTGGCCCTTCGGATCGAGCTTCTTGACCCCGTGACGTCCGAGCACCGACTCCAGATCCCGCGCCGTCAGTTCGACGCCCTCAATGACCGACTGGATCTGCGGTTCGGCCGCAGCCCTCGCCTCGGCCGGCAGGTGCTCTAGCGCGCGGGTGAGATTGTCGACGACTGTCAGCATGTCGCGGGCGAAGCTTGTGACGCCGTACGTCTTGGCGTCGGCGACCTCGCGCTCCGTGCGGCGGCGCAGGTTCTCCATCTCCGCCAACGTCCGCAAAATGCGGTCCTTGAGCTGGCTGTTCTCAGCGTTCAGCGCCTCGATCACGGCAAAGGCGTCGCGCTCCGGCGTTTCGGCCGGCGCGCTCTCGTCCGGCGTCGCTTGAGCGCGTTCGGCGTTCGTATCACTCATCATTCAAAAATCCCGTGGCAATGCGCGACGCATATCAGGGCTGGCGCGGCAAAAATCAAGCTGGCGTCGTTCTGTGGCCGATCCGACTCTTCAGCGTTCGGCGCCGAAGTCCGCCAGCAGACGGCGTTTGATCGCCGCCTGCTTGGCCGGCGAGTTGATCTTCTGCCCTGTCAGATCGGTTACGTAGAACGCGTCGACCGCCTTCTCGCCGAAGGTGACGATGTGCGCGGAGCCGATATTCAGATTGAGCTTGGAGAGCGAGCCGGTCAGGTCCCGCAGCAGACCGGGCCGGTCGAGTCCGGAGACCTCCACGACCGTGTAGCGGCGGGAGAGCGTATTGTCGATCGTCACCTCGGGCTCGATCGCGAAGGCCCCGCGCCGGACATCCCGCGTCTCCTTCGCCGGCGCGATCTCGTCCAGCCGCACCTCGCCGCGCAGCGCTTTTTCGATGTTGGTGGCGATGCGCCGGCCGCGGCGCAACTCGTCGTCATCGCAATCGAACGCCCGCGACACGAAAATCGTGTCGAGGGCGAGGCCGTCGGCGGTGGTGAAAATCTGCGCGTCCACGATATTGGCGCCCGCCGCGGCGCAGGCCCCCGCGATGCCGCTGAGAAGCCTTGGATGGTCGGGCGCGACGACGGTGATGGCGGTGACTCCCCGAAACCCGTCGGTCGTTACCTCGGTGGCGAGCGATCTCATGTCGGCCGCCATGGCGTGCAACAGATGGGCGTGCGCGACCTGCCGCTCCGGCTCCACCTTGAGCCAGTAGGCCGGATAATGGCGCGGGGCGTAGGCGTCGAATTCCCGATCGGACCATCCCGGCAGCGCGCGGCGCAGCGCTTCCTGGGCCGCATCGACGCGCGCCTTGCGGTCCACCGCGGAATGCCCGCCGCCGAGCACGACCTCGGTCTCCCAGTAGAGCGTGCGCAAAAGCTGGCCTTTCCAGCCGTTCCAGACCCCGGGACCGACGGCGCGGATGTCCGAGACCGTCAGGATCAGCAGCATCTTGAGCTGTTCCTGCGTCTGAACGATCGCAGCGAGCGCCTCGGCGGTGCGCGGATCGGAGAGGTCGCGGCCCTGCGCCATGTTGGACATGACGAGATGCTGTTCGACGAGCGAGACGACCCGCTCAGCGTTGGCGTGCGACAGGCCGAGCCGCGGGCAGAGGGTGCGCGCGACTTCGGCCCCGGTTTTCGAATGGTCGGTCGCCCGACCCTTGGCGATGTCATGGAGGAAAGCGGCGAGGTAGAGCTCGGTGCGGTGGGATATCTTGTGGATAAGCTCGCTCGACAGTGGATGGTCGTTCTTGAGACGTCCGGCTTCGATCGCGTTCAGCGCGCCCACCGTGCGCAAGAGATGCTCGTCGACCGTGTAATGGTGATACATCGAGAATTGCATCATCCCGACGACGCGACCGAAATCGGGAATGAACCGCCCGAGCACGCCGGCTTCGTTCATGCGCCGGAGCGCGGTTTCGGGCGCGTGATGCGAGGTCAGGATTTCGAGAAACAACCGGTTGGCCTCGGGATCCTCCCGCAGGCGCGAATCGATGCGCTTCAGCGACTGGGTGACGAGCCGCGCCGCGTTCGGATGGATCGGCAGGTTCGAGCGTTCCGCTATCCAGAAGATCCGGATCAGATTGACCGGGTCGCGCTCGAACACGTCCGGGCGAAGGACGTTGACCCGGTCCGACTCGACCTTGAAGTCCTTGGCGTCCGCGATCGCACGGGTGCGGCGCCGGAGCCGACCGATGAACCGGTCGAACACGGGCGTGGGTTTGGTCTGGCGCTCCTCCAAGGCGGCGCACACGATTGCCGTCAGGTCGCCGACGTCCTTGGCCACCAGGAAATAGTGTTTCATGAAGCGTTCGACGTCGGCCTGCCCCGCCCGGGTCGAATAGCCGAGCTGGCGAGCAATCGCTCGCTGCACGTCGAAGCTCAGGCGCTCCTCGGCGCGGCCGCCGAGAAAATGCAGCCGGCATCGAACCGACCATAAAAACTCCTCGCAACGCCGGAACAGCGCGAACTCGCGAGGGGAAAACACGCCTGCGGCGATCAGGTCGTGCGGATTTTGCACCCGATAGACGTATTTTGAGATCCAGAACAGCGTGTTGAGGTCGCGCAAGCCTCCCTTGCCCTCCTTGACGTTGGGCTCCACGAGATAGCGCGACGCCCCCGCCCGCTTCACGCGCTCCTCGCGCTCGGCGAGCTTGGCGGCGACGAATTCGGGCGCGGTCTTGGCGACGATCTCCTTGTCGAAACGGGCCTGAAGCGTCTCAAACATTTTCCTGTCGCCGGTGACGAGGCGCGCCTCGATCAGCGTGGTGCGGATCGTCATGTCGGCGCGCGCCTGCTTGAGGCACTCTTCAATCGTGCGGGTGGCGTGGCCGACCTTCTGCTTGAGATCCCAGAGCACATAGAGCAGCGCCTCGACGACCTTCTCCACCGCCGGGTTCGCCTTGTCCGGCAGCAGGAACAGAAGATCGATGTCGGAGCCCGGCGCCAGCATTCCACGGCCGTAGCCGCCCACGGCCACGATGGTTGGCGGCGCCGCTCCCCCCAGGGGCCCAAACCAGCGCGTGGCGAGCTCGAGCGCGACCCGCAGGAGGTCGTCCACCTGCGCGCTCAGCGTCTCGGCGCACGCCCGTCCTGTTCCTCCCGCTTCCAGCGCTTGGCGCGCTTCGTGACGCCCCTTTTCCAGGGCGGCCTGCAGCGTAACGATCGCCGCCCGCCGAAAAGCCGCGTCGTCGCTCAGGTGCTCCTCGCGAAGGACGGACAGCTCCTCCAGCAGCTTCGCGCGGTCGAGTCCCCTGCCGCCGGGCTGGGTGGCCCGCGAAGCGCGGGGGCGGCGTTCGGCCACGGGGGCGATGACTGACATAAGACCGTATATTCTCTCTCCGGTCGGCGCCGGCAAGCCGAGGAGGCGTTACAAACCAGCTTTTCCGCTGCGGCGGCTCTCAATGGCGTCCCAGATCGCGACCGCGAGATCCGGGCCGCCGAGCCGTTTGATCGCGCGGATCCCGGTTGGCGAGGTCACGTTGATCTCGGTCAAATGGCCGTCGATCACGTCGATCCCGACGAAGATGAGGCCGCGGCGCTTCAGCTCCGGGCCGATCCGGGCGCAGATTTCCCGCTCGCGGTCGGTCAGCTCCGTCTCCCTCGCCGCGCCGCCGCGAACCATGTTGGACCGGATGTCGTCGCTGGCCGGCACGCGATTGACGGCCCCCCTGGGCTCGCCGTCGACCAAAATGATGCGCTTGTCGCCCTGCGCCACAGCGGGCAGGAATTTCTGGATGACCCAGGGCTCGCGCAGCGTGGCGGTGAACAGGTCGAACAGCGAGCCGAAATTGGGATCGTTGGGGCCGGTCTTGAACACGGCTGCGCCGCCGAAGCCGAAGAGCGGCTTCATCACCACCGCGACGTGCTCGGCGCGAAAAGCCTCGATCGCCGCACGGTCGCGGGCGATGAGCGTCGGCGGCATCAGCTCCGGGAAATCCATCACGAACAGTTTTTCCGGCGCGTCGCGGACGCTGCGCGGATCGTTGACCACGAGGGTCGCCGGGTGAATGCGCTCGAGCAGGTGGGTCGTCGTGACATAGGCGAGATCGAAGGGCGGGTCCTGGCGCAGAAGCACCACGTCGACTGTGGACAGGTCGACCAGGTAAGGCTCGCCGAGGCGGGCGTGGTCGCCTTCGACGTCCTGCACGGTCAGCGGCTCGGCCATGGTTTCGACGCGTCCGCCCCGCAGCTGCAGGCGGTCGGGCGTGTAATGCAACAGCCGATGGCCGCGGGCCTGCGCCTCGAGGAGCAGGGCGAAGGTCGAGTCGCCGGTGATGCGGATGCGCGCGATCGGGTCCATCTGCACGGCGACGGTCAAAGGCATGGGCGGTCCTGAGGAAAAGGCTTGAGCCGGGTCAGTCGATCTCCAGCCTATACGCGGCCGGGAGGTGTCGGGGAAGCCGGCCGGGCGCGACGAACACCGCATCGCCGCGCAGGGTGAAATCGACGGCCCAGGGATTGCGCGACAGCCACGCGCGGGCGGCGCGGGCGATCCGGCGCCGCTTGCCGGGGGTAATTGTATCGGCCGCGGCGTCGAGATCGGCGCGCGCCTTGACCTCGACAAAGGCGATCGCGCGGCCTCTCCGAGCGATGAGATCGATCTCCCCGCCGTTCGCCGCATAGCGCCTCGCGACGATCGAATAGCCCTTGAGCGTGAGCAGGATCGCGGCGATCGTTTCGGCTTTGAGGCCGAAGAGGTGGGCGACGCGGCGCCGGGCCTCCGCATCGGCCGGACGGCGCGCGCTCATCGGGACTCTCCGGCGAGCGCAAGCGCGCGTGCGTAGATCTGGCGGCGGGGCAGGCCGTGCTTGGCCGCAACGGCCGCTGCGGCGTCCTTGACCGATAGGGTTCTGAGCGCCGCTAGAATGTCGCCGTCGAGGACGCCGGCGTCGACGGCTTCGCGCGCCTGCGGCGGCCCGACGACAACCACGATCTCGCCGCGGGGCGCCTCCCCGCCGGCGAATTCGGCCGCGAGCTTATCCAGCGTCCCGCGCCGGACCTCCTCGTGCAGCTTCGTCAGTTCGCGCGCGACCGCCGCGGGACGCGCGCCCAATTCGGCTTCGAGGTCCGTGAGCGTCTCGGCGAGGCGGCTCGGCGCCTCGTAGAAGACGAGCGTGGCGGGCACGGCGGCCAGCGCGTTGATCCGCTCTCGCCGGGCCGCGCTGCGGGGCGGCAAAAAGCCCTCGAAGAAGAAGCGGTCCGTCGGCAGGCCGGCGACGCAGAGGGCCGCAAGCGCGGCGGAGGCGCCGGGCGCGGCGGTGACGGCGAGTCCCGCGCCGACGGCCTCAGCGACGAGCTTGAAGCCGGGGTCGGAGACGAGCGGGGTTCCGGCGTCCGAGATCAGCGCCAGCGCCTGTCCCTCGGCGATGCGGCGGAGCGCGCGGGGGCGCGCTTCGGCGGCGTTGTGCTCGTGATAAGGCGTGAGCGGCGTCTCGATCCCGTACCGGGCGAGCAGCGTGCGGGAGATGCGGGTGTCCTCGGCGAGGATCGCATCGGCCGCCGCCAGAATCGACAGCGCGCGCAGCGTCACGTCGCCGAGATTTCCGATCGGCGTCGCGACCACGTAAAGCCCGGGCGCGAGCGGCGGCGCAGGCACGGGGACGCCATGAACGAGAAAGGTCCGTTCCGGGCGCGCGGTCGGGGGGCGTTGGGGGTGATCGTCTCGTTTCATCTTGGGCGCTCCGCCCGCGCGACATCGACGACATAGCCAAACGCCGTTGAAAATGCCACAATTTCCGTGGACAGGCCGCGGCCGGGATTTGTCGTGCGGCCGCGGGCGCGATAGGCCCCACGACGGCGCGATACGGTCGCCGCTTCGCCGCAGGTCGGGTGGGAGACAGTGATGGGTTTCGAGATAAAGCCGCACGAAGGCCGTCCTGGCCTGAGCCGGCGCGCGCTTCTCGGCGGAGGCTTCGCATTGACGCTCGCCGGCTGCAACTCAAATTCTCTCATCCCGCCGAGCCCCGTAGTCGGGGCGCCGGCCGCATCTCCGCCCGGGGCGCCGGGGCCGACGGTCGGCGAGACGCTGGGGACGGGACCGGTGCGGGTCGGCATGATCCTTCCCCTCACGCAGAACGGGGCCCCTGGCCCGCTCGGCGTCTCGATGCGGAACGCCGCGCAACTGGCGGTCGACGAATTCGCCGGCCCCTATATCACCCTGATGATCCAGGACGACCGTTCGACCCCGGACGGCGCCGGACAATCCGCGCAGGCCGAGCTCGGCGCCGGCGCCCAGCTCCTCCTCGGGCCGGTTTACGCCAACGACGTGCGCCAGGCCGCCTCGGTCGCCAGGGCGTCGGGGAGGCCGATGATCGCCTTCTCGACCGACGTCAGCGTCGCCTCGCCGGGCGTCTACTTGCTCTCGTTCCTGATCGAATCCTACGTCGACCGGATCGCCGAATTCGCCTCGTCGCGGGGCAAGAAGGCATTTGCGGTGATGGCGCCGCAAAGCGATTACGGGAACGTCGCCCTCGCGCAGTTCCAGCAGACCGCGGGCCGGCTCAACACCCCGGTCGTCGTGGTCGCGCGCTATAGTCCGGGCCAGCCGCAGGAGGCGACGCAACAGATCGCCGCCGCCGCCGGGCAGGTCGACGCCCTGTTCATCCCCGACCAGGCGGACGGCATGCCGGCGGTCGCGAGCGCGCTCGCCGCGACGGGAGTCAAGACCCAGATTCTCGGCACCGGAGTCTGGAACGACGGGCGCGTCCTGCGGCTGCCGCAATTGCAAGGCGCATGGTTCGCCGCGCCCGACAGCGGTGGCTTCAATGCGCTGGCGCAGCGTTACAAGGCCAAGTTCAACAGCGAACCGACCCGTCTGGCGACGCTGTCCTACGATGCGGTGACGCTGGCCGGGGCGCTGGCGCGTGGTTCCGGTCCGGACCCGTACAGCATGCAGGCGCTGACGAACAACTCTGGCTTCAACGGCGCTGACGGCGTGTTCCGATTCCGCTCCGACGGGTTGAACGAGCGCGGCCTCGCGGTGATGGAGATCGACAACAACGCCGCCGTCGTGATCAGCCCGGCCCCGCGCAGCTTCGCGGGAGGGTGAGGGGCCGCGGTTGGCGCCTGTGACGGACGGGGAACGGCGCATCCGCCGCATCCGCCGCTCAGTCGAAGGAGTTGCTGGTCCCGCCGATGGAGCAGGGAGTCCGCCCCTAAGCCGGGCGCTGCGAGTTGACCGTCTGAAATGGCGCAGTTTCAACGTCAGACCCGAATCAATTCAAACACGAATTATTATTGCACATACTTTTCAATTAGCTGACGGAGGGCTTTGCTACTGTAAAGATCGATACATTTCTTAGTGTTGTAGTTGCCCTTCACCGACCCGCTAGCCGTCCGCGCGAGCGCCTGTGTCACAAGACTATCGATTTCTTCGTACACTTCGGGCCGCGCTCTGATCTCTTCGAGATATGCGCTGGCGCTGATATTCGCGTCGTCCTTCACTTTACCGGGCCCAAAAGCTTTAGCAATACAACGACTCAAAGCCCAGTTCCGAAGTAAATCTCCCTGCGAAACCCCGCCTAAAAGGTCGCGCCCTTCGGTGGGCGACACAAGAAAAGCAAGGAAGACAATGGCCAGGCGATAGATCATGGCAATTTCCATAGCGAGGCTTTTTCAGGAACGAATCGTCCATTGTCCGGATCGTGTGCAAGATGACAACTATCCACGCATACCGATCCGTTCCAGAGCGTGACATGTCCTTTGGCGTTGTCCCAACCATGACCTTTGACAACCAAAATACCCCGCAGTCCTGCAAAATCCGACTCTTTGGGCGACGACGTGACCGTCTTGTCCGCCGGCCCAAACTTGTCTTCGAGGAAACTCATCATTTTGTTGACATGGAACATATACCACTCTCCCGCGACGGCGCCGCTCACCGTTTCGCCGGGGATGAACGGGATCTTGACAGTGGTCTTGTTCAGTACGTAACTCATTCTAATTGGGCAGGCGTTCTCAAAAATCTCGCTGTCGGTATTCTGTTTGACCTTTCCGCCTATGATCGTGCCCACGTCCTTTACAGGCACGTTGACTTTGGTGAACGCGCTCCAAGCTGCTGTGAAACTGGGGCGGGTCGCTCCGGTGCCTTCGCCTTTGGAAAAAGGCAACGAAAAGTTGAGTCGTTGGGCGACATGGCCCCCGCCGGCTGCACACGCGCCCTTGTCGGCATAGCCGTCATAGAACATTGCGTAGCACTTCTGACAGTAACGCCAATTGCCTTGCGGGGTTGCGCTACTCGGAACGCTGTGTGGCAGGGCAAAAACAATCCCTTGCGCGGAATGTCCGCTTCCCGCAGCGCAACTGCCTTTGTCGCTGTAGCCGTTGTAAAACATGAGGTAGCATTTGTTGCAGAATCGCCAGTTCGTCTGCGCAGTGTCAGTGCTTGGCTCGCCGTACGGCAAAGTGAAGTTGAGTCCCTGGGCGGTGTGACCGCGACCGCCAACCTGACAATTGCCCTTGTTGCCGAAGCCGTCATAGAACATTGCGTGGCAATTCTGGCAATACCGCCAGTCAGATTGCTGCGGCATGGAATGGCCCCTTCTCTATTCAAAGACGACCTTGATCGACGACACCCGATACGCTGCGTCCCGCACAAATACACTCAAATTGGATGGGGTGCTGTGCGCCAGCGCACGCGTATCGCACATTATTTTGGTGATTTTTCGGGGCCATTGCGGGATTACGGCCGATTGGATTACGTGGATTACGGTGACCGACCTAGACTCCGGCGTAGCGAGTAAGGTGTGCGATGCCTGTCGGGTGACGGGCGTCGCGGGAGTCAGCCGCAAAGCGCGGTGCGCAGCCGCGATGGAAGAAGCGGTCGAAGCAGGTCCGCCTCGCCGGGCCTATCCGGGCAGGGCTAGGCCATATCGGGAGAGCGGATAGGACACCGCGAGCGCAATCGCCGCGCCCGCGAAGATGTCGCTCGGATAATGGTGCGCGGACGCCAGCCGCGCCCAGGCCATCGCGCACCAGGCCGCGAGGGAGAGCGACAGCGTGCCTGGAATCGCGATGACGATCGGGACCAGCGCCGCGGTCAACGTCATCACGTGGCCGCTCGGGAACGAGTGCTGGTCGAGCGTCGCCAGAAGAGGCTCGAGATCGGAATGCGCCTGGAAGGGCCGCAGTCTCCCGGCGCGGCGTTTGATCGTCGGATAGACGCTGTGCATGAGGCCGACGTTGATCGCGGCGGCGATCATTGCATAACAACCGCGCGCGCCGCAGCCGACAATCATCAGGGCCGCCAGAGCCGGATAGATTCCGCCGTTTCCAAAACGGCTCACCGCGACCGCGAGACGGCGTGCGGGCGAGGTCCGCGCCGACGCGACGCACAGGCGGACGACCCAGATGTCGGCGGTCATCAGGAACCGCAAGAAGCTCTGCCCCACTTCGACCCATTGGCCCATGACGACCTACCCGGTAGGCAGTCTGTGTAACTTACGCAAGGCGACAGGCCGATGACGAGACGAAAGAATCTCGGCCTGCGCGCGAATCCGTCATAACTCCGGCGCTGCGCGTTGCAAGGCCAAGTTCACCAGCGAGCCGACTGGCGGCGCTCCTTATGACGCGTTGACGCTCGCCGGGGCGCGCGCCATCCGGGTCTCGGATCCGTTCGACAGGCCTTGACCAGCGTTTCCGGATTCAATGGCGCCGACAGCGTGTTCCGCTTCCGAGCCGACGGGACCGAGCGCGGCCTCGCGGTGATGGAGGTCGACAACGGCTGACGAAGGAATGGCCTCGTCGAGCGGGCGCCGGTTGTGAGCCCGCGCGGCGCCCAGACGTGCGCTCTACGCGGCGCCGATTTTCGCGCCCAACGCCGGCGCGGCTTGCCGTCGGTCGTTGGCGTAGCGCTTCGCCAGCGCAGCGCACACCATCAGTTGAATCTGATGGAAGAGCATCAGCGGCAGCACGATCAGGCCGATCGACTGACCAGCCAGCAGCACGGTCGCCATCGGCAGGCCGCTTGCGAGGCTCTTCTTGGAGCCGCAGAAGACGATCGTCACCTCGTCGTCCCGTGAGAATTTCAGGAGCCGGCTGCCATACGTGGTGATGGCCAGCACCGCCGCGAGCAGGGCGACGTCCGCGGCCACGAGCCGCCCCAGGTCGGCGAGGCTGAGCTCATGCCAGATCCCGTGTGTCACGCCCTCGCTGAAAGCGGCGTAGACCACCAACAGGATCGATCCCCGGTCCACCAGGCCAAGCAGCGTCTTGTGCCGCAGCGCCCAGGCGCCCATCCACGGCCGGGCGAACTGGCCGGCGACGAATGGGACGAGAAGCTGGAGAACGATGTCGCCGGCGCCGCGCGCCGAGAATCCGCCCTGCGCACCGAGCAGCAGCGCGACCAGCAACGGCGTCAGGGCCATCCCCAGCAGGTTGGAAGCGGTCGCGGCGCAGATCGCGGCCGGCACGTTGCCGTGGGCGATCGAGGTGAAGGCGATCGACGACTGGACGGTCGAAGGGAGGGCGCACAGCAGGATCACGCCGGTCCAGAGCGGCGGCGTCAGCAGACCCGGAACCAGCGCCTTCGCGCCAAGGCCCAGCGCCGGAAACAGCACGAACGTCGAGCCGAGCACCACGAGATGCAGCCGCCAGTGCCATGCGCCCGCGAGGGCCGCCTGCGGCGAAAGCCGCGCCCCATGCAGGAAGAAGAGGAGAGCAATGGCGGCGTCGGTGGCGTAATTGGCGACGACCGCGCCGCCGCCCCGCGCCGGCAGCGCTGTGGCGAGGACGACCATGCCGACGATCGCCACGATATAGGGATCGACCGGCAGCCGGTTGAGCAGGGCCTTTGGGCTCATCGCCTCAATCCTCTGCGTGCTGGACTTTAGCCCCAGCTTTTCGAGCATAATCGAGGCCGACGCATGTCATACCGGGCGCCGGGGATTGTCTGTGCGTGGTGTGTGTCGCGACGGACGCTGCCGCTCAGCGCCCCATGCGGCTCCGGCCCAGGCGATTCTGGCGAACGGCGACCGCGTCCAGCACGCCGGCTGACGAGGACGACGCACTCCGCGACGCCGTCGGCGGGAGCGCGAGTGCTTCGGGCCGGAGCGCGCGATCGAACTGCCCCGGGCCCGCCTCGGCTGACCTCCGCCCCGGACGCGGTCTGATCTCTGCGGGCGCGCGGGGAGGCGGCGACGTCTCCAGACGCATAAGCACGTTTCGTAACTACTAATAAGCCGCCCGGCTCCCGACCGAGCCAGGATGAGGTTTAGGGAAGCACGCCGCCGAGCCGCCGATTTCAGGCGTTTGGATTTGGCGCCGCAAACCCCTGAAAAGTTTACAACCGGGGTTCGATTTGGCGGGTCCGGCAGCGGCCGGCCGGCCGCCGCCTCAGAGCATGCTCGGCAGCACCCGGTCGGGCGGGCGGTGGCCGTCGACGAAGGTGCGGATGTTGATGATCACCTTCTCGCCCATGTCGGCGCGGCCTTCGTGGGTGGACGAACCCATGTGCGGCAGCAGCGTCACTTTGCCCGATCTGGCGAGCGCGACCAGCTTCTCGTTGACCGCGGGAGCGTGCTCGAACACGTCGAGGCCGGCGCTGGCGAGTTCGTCCGCCTCCAGCATCCTGACGAGCGCGTTCTCGTCGACCACCTCGCCGCGCGCGGTGTTGATCAGGATTGCGTCGGGACGGAGGTATTTGAGCCGGCGCGCCGAAAGCAGATGGTAGGTTCCCGGCGTGTGCGGGCAATGAATCGAGACGAAGTCCATCCGCGCCAGCATCTGGTCGAGCGAATCCCAGTAGGTCGCCTCCAGGGACTCCTCGATCTGCGGCGCGACCCGGCGCCGGTTGTGATAGTGGATGGACATGCCGAAGGCGCGGGCGCGCCGGGCGAGCGCCTGCCCGATGCGGCCCATGCCGATGATTCCGAGGCGCTTGCCGGTGATCCGCCGCCCCAGCATCCAGGTCGGAGTCCAGCCGGCCCAGTGACCGTTTGGAATGATCTGCGAGCCTTCGACGAGCCGGCGCGCAGTCGAAAGAATCAGCGCCATCGTCATGTCGGCCGTGTCCTCGGTCATGACGCCAGGCGTGTTGGTGACTGTGATTCCGCGGCGGAGCGCGCTCGTGACGTCGATGTGGTCGACCCCGTTGCCGAAATTGGCGATCAGCTTCATCTGCTCGCCCGCCTGGGCGATCATGGCCGCGTTGATGTGGTCGGTGATCGTCGGGACGATGACGTCGGCCTCGTGCATCGCCTCGACGATTTCGGCCTGAGACATCGGCTTGTCGTCGAGGTTCAGGCGGGCGTCGAACAATTCGCGCATGCGCGTTTCGACAAGTTCGGGAAGCCGCCGGGTCACGACGACAACGGGTCTCTTCTTGGTCATGAACGCCCCCCCTTCCGCCCCGCCTGCGATTTTTTCGCCTTGGCCTCATTCTCAAACATTTGCGTCCACGCCCTCAAGCGGTTTACGCCTCATTAACGTTGCGCGCAGCAAATGGGCGCACGCCGGCGTCCGGCCTGCGGCGCGCGCCGCCGGCTCGCCGGCCTCTCTACCAGAAGGCCGGGCAAAGACAAGGAT
The DNA here is from genome assembly GCF_052145395.1 of Roseiarcus sp. Lineage (NCBI taxonomy): Bacteria > Pseudomonadati > Pseudomonadota > Alphaproteobacteria > Hyphomicrobiales > Roseiarcaceae > Roseiarcus > Roseiarcus sp. Next base: position 4,648 of record NZ_JBKQOT010000709.1, on the reverse strand, counting down.
GGCCTCTCCGCCATCGAGGAATCCACGATGAACCGACCCTGCCGTCCGGCCCCTTTTCCCTGGTTGGCGCGTCGAGCCGCGTTCGCCGCCCTGTTCGTCGCAGCGCTCGCGCCCGCGCTCGCCGTCGCCGACCCGGTCGGCTCGGCGACGAAGCTGCCCCTGCCCCGTTTCGCCAGCCTGAAGACCGACCGCGTGAATCTGCGCGAGGGACCTTCGAAGGACCACGCGACGAAATGGGTCTATCAGCGCGCCGGGCTGCCGGTTGAGATCACGGCCGAGTTCGAGATCTGGCGCCGGATCCGCGACTCCGAGGGCGTCGACGGGTGGGTGCTGCACTCGCTGCTTTCCGGCCGGCGCACGGCTCTGGTGACTCCGAGCAAGAAGGGCGAAAACTCCAAGATCTACGTTCGTCCGTCCGAAGGATCCGACCTCGCGGCAACGCTTCAGTCGGGCGTCATCGTCAACCTGCTCAAATGCGACGGCGCCTGGTGCCTGGTCGACGGCGATGGCTTCAAGGGCTATATCCAGCAGTTCAAGCTGTGGGGCGCTTACCCCAACGAGAAAATCGATTGAAGGCCGGGCCGCGGGACCCATCGCATCTTGACATCCGTCTTGCCGCCTGAGCCGGAACGCCTCGGACTCGAGGCGCGCCGTCTCCGACTGAACACCTTGATCGGATTGCGCTGGCTCGCCGTCGCCGGACAGACCGCCGCGGTCCTGATCGGGGTCTTCGGCTTCGGCCTCGGCTTCCCGGCGCTCGCCTGTTTCGGACTGATCGCCGCGTCGGCGGTGTTGAACCTCGCTTTAAGGTGGGTCTTTCCCATCAGCGCGCAACTCAGCGAGCGCGACGCGACCATCATTCTGGCCTACGACATTCTCCAATTGGGCGGCCTGCTGTTCCTGACGGGAGGAATCGCCAATCCGTTCGTCATCCTGTTTCTCGCCCCGGTCACCATCGCGGCCGCCTCACTCTCCTTTTCGCGGGCGCTCGGCCTCCTAGCGCTGGCGATCGTCTCGGCGACCGCCCTCTTGCGCTTCAACCTGCCGCTTCCCTGGATCGGCGGGGATCAACTCATCCTTCCGCCTCTCTACGTCGCCGGCCTCTGGGTTTCCCTCGTGGTCAGCGCCGCCTTCGTCGCGCTCTTCGCCTATCGGGTGGCTGCGGAGGCCCGGCAGACGGCGAGCGCGCTGACCGCCGCCGAGCTCGTTCTGGCGCGAGCCCACCATCTCTCGCAGCTCGACGGACTCGCCGCCGCCGCGGCGCATGAACTGGGGACCCCGCTCGCCACTGTCGCGCTCGTCGTCCGGGAGATGGCGGCCCAGCCGCCGCGCGATGAGGCGTTCGCCGACGATCTCAGCCTGATCGAGGAATCCGTCGATCGCTGCCGGGCGATCCTGCGGAAGCTGGCGGCGCCGTCCGACTTGACCGGGCAGTCGATGGATATCTCGAGCCCGGTCGAGCTTGCCGAACTGGCCGCCGCATCGCACCGCCTGCTCGGGGTGTCGATCACCGTGACAGGCGAGGGGCCGGAGCCGCCGCCGAGATGTCCGCGCAATCCCGGGGTTCTGTACGGACTCGGCAATCTGATCGAGAACGCCGTCAGTTTCGCTCAGTCTGCGGTGACCATCCGCGCCGACTGGACGAAATCGGCCGTGACCCTTGTCATTACCGATGACGGGCGCGGGTTTCCGCCGAATGTTCTAGCCAGAATCGGGGAGCCGTACCTGTCGCAGCGGGAGGGCGCGCGCCCGACCGAGAAGGCGGGCGGGGGGCTTGGGCTCGGCCTTTTCATCGCCCGGTCGCTTCTGGAGCGCTCCCGTGCGACCCTGCAATTCGAAAACGCCGCGCCCCCCTCGACCGGCGCCGTCGTTTCGGTCCGATGGCCCCGCGCGGCCTACGAGGAGGGTCGACGAAGCGATAATTAGCCTGTAAGCTTTTGCCCTCCGGTCGGTTTGCGTTTATTACAGGCAGAATGGACAAGGACGCCTCGCACCAGTCGACAAATCAGAATCAGAGCGGCGGTGAGACGCTCGACAAGTCGTTGCTCGTGGTCGACGATGACCGCCTGTTCTGCGAACGCCTCGGGCGGGCGCTTTCGTCGCGCGGGTTTACTGCGCGCACCGCGATGAGCGTGACCGAGGCCCTCGCCGCGATCGAGACGGCTCCGCCGGCCTTCGCCGTCATCGACCTCAGGCTCGGCGACGGAAGCGGCCTCGACGTCATGCGCGCCCTCAAAGCCAAGCGCGCCGACGCGCGCGGCGTGATCCTGACGGGCTATGGCGCGATCGCAACCGCGGTGATGGCGGTCAAGCTGGGAGCGTTCGATTACCTCGCCAAGCCCGCCAACGCGGACGACGTGGTGGCGGCCCTGATGGCCGGCCGTCTCGATATGCCGGCCGAGCATGACCCGCCGATGTCGGCCGACCGCGTTCGCTGGGAGCACATCCAGCGCATCTACGAAGCCTGCGAGCGCAACGTTTCCGAGACCGCGCGGCAGCTCAACATGCACCGCCGCACCCTCCAGCGCATTCTCGCCAAGCGCGCGCCGAAGTGAGCGCCGGCGCGCGAATCTGAACGGCTACAGGGCGGAAAGCGCGGCAAGGACCCGCCCGGCATGAAGCGAGACCCGCATCCCTTCGCCCGTTTCATCAAGATCCTCGGCCGCGGCAAGACGCTGACCCGCTCGCTGACCGTCGACGAGGCAGACGAGGCGATGACGATGATCCTGGCCGGCCAGGTCCTGCCCGAGCAGCTCGGTGCCTTTCTCATGCTCCTTCGGGTGAAAGAGGAGAGTTCTGAGGAAATTGCCGGTTTCGTCCGCGCTGCGCGCGCGCGTCTCACGCCTCCCGCCGGCGCGCCGCGCGTCGATCTCGACTGGTCGTCTTATGCGGGAAAAAGCCGCATGCCCTGGTTCATCCTGTCGGCGCTCGTTCTTGCGCTGAGCGGATGGCGCGTCTTCATGCACGGCGCCGAAGCGCACACGGAGGGGCGCGTCTATACCGGCGCGGCTTTGCACGCGCTCGGCGTCCCGGTCGCGACGAGCCTCGAAGACGCGGCGGACCGCATGGGCGAAGAGAGCTTCGCCTATCTTCCGATCGACTCCCTGAGCCCGGCGATCGCCGACATGCTGGAGCTGCGCCCGATCCTCGGGCTTCGGTCGCCCGTCCATACCTTCGTCCGCATGCTCAATCCGTTCGGGGCCCCCGCCATGATTCAGGGCGTCTTTCATCCCGGCTACATGCGCATCCACCGCGACGCCGGCCTGATCCTCGGACAGCCCCGGCTCGCCGTCTTCCGCGGCGAGGGCGGCGAGATCGAACGGCGGCCGAGCAAACCCTGCGACGTCATGATGGCCATCGACGGCAAGGCGCTCGACGAGCGCTGGCCGCCGATGATCGACGAGCCGCGCCAGGCGCCCGACGAATCGATGGACCTTTCGCGCCTCGCCGCCTTGTGGCGCGGGGCAATCGAGGACGAATACGGCGAGGCCGCGGTCGTCGGCACGCTCGCGATCGCCTTGCGGACGCTCGGCGCCGTGGAGCACGTCGGCGACGCGGAGGCGCGAGCGAGAGCGCTCTGGAGCGCGCGCGAGCGGAACCGCCTCGCAGCGGCGGCCTGATCCATGGCGCGGCCCTTTCTGTCCGCCGGGCGCAAGTCGTCCGGCGCCACGCGCGCGGCGCTGGCCGCGGCGAACACCGGAGAGCGCCGATGCGCGATCTGCCGATCTTTCTCGACCTCAGCGACCGCCAGACGACGGTGATCGGCTCCGGCGTCGTCGCCGCCCGGCGCGCCGAGTTGGCGCTGCGCGCCGGCGCCCTGGTGACGGTCTTTGCCCGCGAGCTCAGCGACGAGTTCCACGAGCTGCGCAGCAAGCGCAATTTCACCCACGCGCCGCGCGATCCCGCTCCCGAGGATTTTTCGCCCGCCAGCCTCTGCTTCATTGCGACCGAGGACGAGGGGTTGATCGAGCGGGCGCGCGCGGCGGCGAAGCGCGCCGGGGCGCTCGTCAATGTCGCCGACCGGCCAAAACTCTCCGACTTCATCATGCCCTCGATCGTCGACCGGAGTCCGCTGGTGATCGCCGTGTCCACCGGCGGGGCCTCGCCGATCTTGGGGCGCATGCTGAAGGCCCGGCTCGAGTCGCTGATCCCGGCTGCGTATGGCCGGCTCGCCGAACTCATGGGCGGTTTTCGCGATCGCCTCGCGGCGGCGATTCCGTCGCAAACCATGCGGCGCCGGTTCTGGGAGACCGTGCTCGAAGGTCCGATCGCCGAGGCGGCGCTCGCGGGCAACTTCGACGCGGCGAAGACCCATCTTTCCGACGAGATCGATCGCTGGGCGACCGAGCGCGCCTCGCCCGCGGGCGAGGTCTATCTGGTTGGCGCCGGCCCCGGCGACCCCGACCTCGTCACATTCCGCGCCTTCCGCCTGATGCAGAAGGCCGACGTCGTGCTTTACGACCGCCTGACCGACGACCGGATCATGACTCTCGTGCGACGCGAAGCCGAGCGCGTGTACGTCGGCAAGCGGCCGGACAATCACGAACTGCCGCAGGAGGAGATCAGCGCGCTGCTCGTGCGCCTCGCCAAGGAGGGCAAGCGCGTGCTGCGCCTTAAGGGCGGCGACCCGTTCCTGTTCGGCCGCGGC
>NZ_JBKQOT010000708.1:0-3347 GCF_052145395.1 Roseiarcus sp. | reverse complement strand
GCCGCGGAGCGGATCGGGCGCCTGGCCATGCGCCGGTCGCGATATCGCGGCCGTCGCACCCTTCCCAGCCTCGCCGATCTCGGCATGGACGAGCTGACCCAGGCGGGCCTGGTCGCCCGAGCCAACCCGGCGGGCGGCTTCGGGTCGATTTAAGCGATCAGGGTCGCGGGGCCCTCCCCTCGCCTCTGGGAAGACCCGTCCTTCCGCGGTAAGGATAAGGCTGGCGCCCGTCGGCGGCGCGATGCAGGACAAGGACGGCGACCATGGCGCTCAAACTCTCGGAGGCGCAGGCGATCGTGGCGGCGGCGCTGAAATACGCGCGCGACGCCAAGCTGAAGCCGTTGGGCTTCGTCGTGCTCGACGAACGGGGCGCGCTGCGTGCGGCCGCCGTCGAGGACGGGACGAGCCTCGCCCGCTGGAAGGTCGCCTACGGCAAGGCCAACGGCGCGATCAGCATGGGCCTTAGCTCGCGCAAGCTCAACGACATGGCGATCGAGCGGCCCCATTTCGTCGCCTCGCTGGCGAGCGTGTTCGGCGAGGGCGTGGTTCCGGTTCCCGGCGGCGTGCTGATCCTCGACGCCGCCGGCGCCGTCATCGGCGCAGCCGGCGCCTCGGGCGATGCGTCCGACAACGACGAGGCGGCGCTCATCGCCGCCATCGCCGAGGCGGGGCTGAGGAGCTGACGGTCGAGAGCCGACGCTTGATGCCTGCGTCGCCGCCCGGAGCCGAGATATTGCGGAAGTCGTGGATTGCAGCCGCAAACGCCGCCAGTGGGAAAGCAAGCGGTGGGAGGAAAGTCCCGCCCATCGCACTCGCCTATCGGAGTCTCCGAGCACTGTGAGCGATCGTCAAGGGACGAGAGCGTAAAGCTCAACGCGCGCTCGAAGGCAGGGTCAACCATCCCTTTTTGTCACGGCGGCTATTCGACCGCCACAGCATGTCTGCGCAAAGCGCGATTGCCCACGAAGCCGAGACCGATGAAGCCCAAAAGCATCATCGCCCACGTCGAGGGTTCCGGAACGGCCGTGGCGCCGGGCGGATCGCCAACGACGAAATCGACGCCGAAGCCCCCGGTTCCATCTGCGATGAGATTGTACCCGAAGGTCAGATCGACAGTAGGACTGGAATTCCGGCCGAGATCGACGACCTGATCCTGAAAGAAGCTCTCGGCGCTTGTCAGGTCGGTGAAGGTCCAGTCGTCAATCTTCGCGCCGTTGTCCAGTACGTAAAACTCGAGCGACTGGAAACCGAGCCCGTTGACGAAGCCGTTTTGATCATCGCCAATCAGGCCCAGCAGCACGTCTCCACGGTAGGCGAAATCGAAAGTCGAGGTCGCGCTGTATGTGAGACTCGCTCCGCCGCCGTCGGGTGCGTAATTGGCGCCCATGATCGCGGTCCCGAACGTCGCCTCGCGCGGTCCGAGTAAGGCCGTGGCGACAATTCCGGCCCCGCCCACAAGCGTCTCGAGGTAGGTTTTGCCCGGCAGACCCGTCGCCATCGCGTAAGCAGTCTGGCCGGGATCGCCGAACGCTTGACCCGCGCCACCGCCCTGCGCAATCGCATTCGTGGTCGCTGTGGATGCGGCGGGAGCGGTTGCTGTTGTCTGAATCAGCGAAAAACCGGAAAGATTGGTTTGCGCCGTCGATTGCGCCTGTCCGCTCGACCCAACCGCGGCAGATTGGGCCTGCGCGGCATTCCCGTTGATCGTCGTTGCGGTTGAGTTCGCGTTCGCGGAACCGCCGGCGCCAGATGGTCCGGGCGGGAAAACGGCGTAGTTGGCGCCTCCAGCCCCGCCCGTCGCCGTTGCGCTCGCGCTTGCGGCGCCGCCCTTCATCGCGCTCGAAGTCGCGGTCGCGTTCGCCGCTCCGCCAGCCCCTCCGGCGCCGCTGCCGATGCTCGAGGACATATTGCGGAAGGCGCCGCCTCCGCCGCCCGTGGCTGCGGCCGTCGCCGCGCCTCCGTTCGTCGCGCTGGCGTTCGCAGTTGCGGCGCCGCCGTAGCCCGGCGAGGAACCCGTGGCGCCATCGCCGCCGATCGCCGTCGCGAGCGCCGGGCCGCCGCCAACCAGATTTGAACTGGCGGTTGCGCCCGCGGCGCCTCCGTTGCCCCCGACGCCTACAGCTCCGCTCTCACCGCCTCCGCTCATGCCGCCTCCGCCGCCGGTTGCGCTTGCGGTCGCCGATCCGCTCGTCGCGCCGGTCGCATTGGCGGCCGCGCTCGCCATGCCTCCGTCGCTGCCGTTTGCGCTCGAAGGCGTGAGTTCAATTCCCATCGCGCCAGCGCCGCCAGTCGCGTTTGCCGTTGCGGCCGCAGAACCGCCGATGGACCCGATCGCATTGGAATTTGCCGCGGCCGCCCCACCGACTCCTCCGCCGGATTGCGAACCTCCGCCGGCGCCGCCGTTGGCGCTGGCGCTTGCGTTGGCGGCGCCGCCGTGCGTCGCCGTCGCCGAGGCCGTTCCGGTCGCACTCCCCCCTGCTCCGCCCGAGCCGGAATAAATTGCACTTCCGCCCGCGCCGCCAGATGCGTCGACGCTCGCATTCCCGGCGCCGGCCGCGCTGGTCGTGGCCACCGCGCCTGCGACGCCGCCGGCGCCTGCGTCGCCTGCGTTGACGTTCCCGCCGGCGCCGCCCGTCGCAGTGGCGCTATTGGTGGAAACTCCGGTTTGCGAGGCCGTCGCGCTTGCGGCGCCGCCAGACCCGCCGTTTATTCCAGGGGCGCCAATGACGGTAACCGAACTCGCCTGGGACGGCGCGGTCCACAAGGCAAAAGCCGAAATCGTCGCAAGCGAGCCTAAAGCCGCGACCGCAACTTGCTTCCTCATTGTCCACGCTCCCCCTTGAAAGCGGCCCGAAAGGACCGGAACACATGCTCCTCGCCCGGCGCCGCGTTGCAGCAAGCAACACCGTCAAGAGCCATCGGCAGCGTCGACCGCAGCCGGAATTAATCCTTGTTTCCGCGGACCTGCGGCGGGCAGGAAACCCGGCAAAAATGAGCAGCGCCCTGGCGAGGGCGCCGAGGAGGGTCAGCGCAGAACCCGAGCGAACCCCTTGTCAGCCTCGGCTTCATGGCGTCCCCGTGAATAAGCGATTATCGGGCGACAACCTGCTGAAGGTAAACACGGTGTAAACATCCCGTCAAGGCATTTCATTGCGCATTCGCCAACGACGAAATTCCGGCGCTTCCTCGGGCGGTTCTCCGACAATTTTGCGGCACTGTTGTCAGGCCAGCGGGCCTTGAACAGTTGTTTCCCGAATATTGGGTTCGATTGAGCTTCTGGCGAAAGTCGAGCGGAACGGTTCTGCCTTTTGAAGGGACAGGGCGTTATCCGGAGCGGCGGACGGACC
>NZ_JBKQOT010000707.1:0-6631 GCF_052145395.1 Roseiarcus sp. | reverse complement strand
ACTAAGCTACCGCATCTCGATTGACAATATCGGCGAATTTTCGATTATTATTCGTTTTGTCGCGCCGCAGCAGCCGGGCGATTATAATTTCAAAAGGGAAACCGCGTCGACCGAGTGCGCCATGCTCGACCACGTAACATTACGGACCAGAGACCTCGAGGGAACCAAGGCGTTTTTCGAAACCGTCCTTGGGCTCGAGGCCGGCTACCGCCCGGCCTTCCCCTTTGCCGGCTACTGGCTCTACGCCGCCGGGCAGCCGATCGTACACCTCATTCCGGGCCCAGGCGGCCCGGTCGATCGGTCCGGCGAGACGATCGATCACGTCGCCTTTCGCCTCGACGACCATGAGGCGATGCGGCAGAAGCTCGACCGGCTCTCCATACCCTATTCGCAGATGAATCTGCCGGAGCTTGGCGAACGGCGTCTCTTCATACGTACGCCCACCGGCGTCCTCCTGGAGCTCGTCTTCCGCGCCACCGAGGCCGAATTTGTCACGTCCACAAGTCAGGAGCGGAGTCATGCCGAATAGAGCCATGCGTCTTGCGCCGGCGCCTTCCGCCGACAACGGCAAGCTCGATGGCTTTGTCATCGCCTCGACGATCTCCGAAATGCAGCGAGATGCGAGAGCGAAGGCCGCTCGCGCTTCCTATGAGTTCTGGAACACGGGCGACGATGATGCCCCGCTGAAGCGAGCCTTCGCGGTAAACTTTGTCGACCGCGCCGTGTGGCCGCCGCGCGCGCCGGCAACGATCGATTTGCGGCCCAGCAGGCGCCTGGCGCCAGAAAAGGAGTCGATATGAACACCCTCAAAATGATCTCGCAGAAGTTCAACGCTTGGCGGCGGTACCGAGAGACGGTGCGCGAATTGTCTCAGTTCTCTGACTATGAGCTGTGCGATATCGGCATCCGTCGCTGCGACATCGAAGACATCGTGCGCCGCTCCGGTCCCCGCAAGGCGGACGTGTAGAAGCGATGGCTGCCTCGGTGTGCTGAAGGCACGCCGCGCGGTTTCAACGGTCGGGTTCGAGCGGCCGATGTCGCCACGTGCAACAAATGACCTCTCAATTTGACCCGTTCGCGACGGCGTCGGGTAATGGCCGCTTTTTGCGCAAAGCGGAAGTTCCCACTCACTCAGCCCGTCCAGTCCAGAGCGCGCGGCGACCCGAAAGGAAACCCGAAGGACACTCAGGTTGCGCCGCGTTTGGTTAATCGGCACAATCGTCTGTGGGGCCGTGGGCGGAGTCCGGCGGTTGAGCCTTCCCTTGAAGTTCGATGCGCTTGGGGTGAGGGACCTGCAGATTTTGTGGGAGGACTCCGAGCGCGCGCTCTGCCGCGGGCGACGCCGCGACGCGGGTGGCGGCCTTGCCGCGGTTCTGATCGAGTTTCCCGTGGCGGAGCATCAGTCGCCGGTGGCGCTCGATCGCCTTGCGCACGAATACGGGTTGAAAGATGAGCTTGACACGGCCTGGGCTGCGCGACCGCTTGACATCGTGCGCGAAGGCGGCCGGACCGTCCTGTTGCGTGAGGATGGTGGCGGCGAGCCGCTCGAGCGGCTCCTCGGCGAGCCAATGGAAACGGGGCGGTTCTTGCGCCTGGCCATTGACATTGCCGCCGCTCTCGGACGTGCGCACCAGCGGGGCCTAGTCCATAAGGACGTCAAGCCCGCCAATATCCTGGTGAATTGCGCCGACGGCGGGGCGCGCCTCACCGGATTCGGCGTCGCCTCGCGACTGCGGCGTCAACGCCAAGCGCCGGAGCCGCCCGAGATCATTGCCGGCACGCTCGCGTATATGGCGCCGGAACAGACCGGGCGGATGAACCGCTCGATCGATTCCCGCAGCGATCTCTACGCCCTCGGCGTCACGTTCTATCGGATGCTGACCGGGCGACTGCCGTTTACCGCCGCCGATTCGATGGAATGGGTGCACTGCCACATCGCGCGCGAGCCGACGCCACCAGCTGAGCGGTCGCCTGCGATTCCGGCGCCGATCTCCGACATTGTGTTGAAGCTCCTCGCCAAGCCCGCCGAGGAGCGCCACCAGACGGCCGCGGGCCTCGTGCATGACCTCCGCCACTGCCTTGAGCAGTGGGAAGCGCATGGCCGCGTCGAGGCGTTTTCGCTGGGCGAACGCGACATGCCCGATCGGCTCATGATCCCCGAGAAGCTGTACGGGCGAGAGCGCGAGGTCGAAGCCTTGCTCGCGGCCTTCGATCGCGTAGTCGGCGGAGGCCAGCCGGAGCTCGTCCTGGTGTCAGGCTACTCCGGGATCGGCAAGTCGTCGGTGGTGAACGAGCTGCACAAGGCCCTGGTGCCGCCGCGCGGCCTCTTTGCCTCGGGCAAGTTCGACCAGTTGAAGCGCGACATCCCCTATTCGACGTTGGCCGAGGTCTTCCGCACGCTGGCGCGGCAGCTCCTTGCCAAAAACGACTCGGAGCTGGCGAGGTGGCGCGGGGCCTTTCAGGAGGCGCTGGGCCCAAACGGCCGGCTCCTCGTCGACCTCGTCCCCGAACTCAAGCTCGTCGTCGGCGAGCTGCCCCCGGTTCCCGAACTCGAGCCGCAGCAGGCGCAAAGCCGGTTCCGGCTCACGATGCGGCGTTTCATCGGCGTCTTCGCGCGGCCCGAGCAGCCGTTGGCCGTCTTCCTCGACGATCTACAATGGCTGGACGCTGCAACGCTTGACCTCATCGAGGATGTCCTGACCCAGGCGGACGTGCGCAATCTGATGCTGATCGGCGCCTATCGCGACAACGAGGTCGATGCCGCGCATCCGCTCGCGCGCAAGCTTGCGACGATCCGCAGCTCTGGGGCGAATGTCAGCGAGATCAAGCTTGCCCCGCTGCAACCCGAACACGTCAGACAACTCATCGCCGACGCGGTGCACTGCGACCCGCTCTGGGCCGAGCCGCTGGCGCAGCTTGTGTATGCGAGGACCGGCGGCAATCCTTTCTTCGCGATTCAATTTCTCCACGCCTTCGCCGACGAAGGGCTGCTCGCCTTCGATCCTGAGGCGCAGCGGTGGAATTGGGATCTTCAGCGCATTCGCGCCAAAGGCTACGCCGACAACGTCGTGGACCTCATGGTCGGAAAGCTCGCCCGCGCGGCGCCCGCAACGCGTAGAGCACTCGAGGACCTGGCATGTCTGGGCAATGTCGTCGACAACACATCGCTCGCGATAGCCCTCGGGGCCTCTGAAGGTGAGATCCATGCGGCTTTGTGGGACGCAGTACGGCAGGAGCTGGTCGAGCGGCTTCCGGACTCGTACCGGTTCGTGCACGACCGAGTGCAGGAAGCCGCCTATGCGCTCATTCCGGAGGACGAGCTCGCAGCGGCGCACCTGAGGATTGGTCGGCGTCTCGTTGCTGAGACGCCCCCCGAGAAGCGTGAGGAGCGAATATTCGAGATCGTAAGTCAGCTCAACCGCGCCGCGGCGTTGATCGTTGGTCAAGACGAGCGCGACGACTTGGCCGAGCTGAACCTAATCGCGGGCAAGCGCGCCAAGGCCGCGGCGGCCCACAACGCCGCATTAATGTACTTCACAGCCGGCCGAGCTTTGCTGCAGGAGACCGGATGGAGGCGCTGCTACCGCATCATCTTTGAGCTCGAGCTCAAATCGGCGGAGTGCGAATATTTGCTCGGTGACCTTGCGTCAGCGGAGAAGCGGCTCGCCGTCCTATCGACGCTCGCTCGCGGCACTGTCGACTCTGCCGCCATCACCTGCCTAGGCATCAATCTCTACACGACGGTGGACCAGAGCGACCGCGCTGTTGCGGTGGGCTTGGAGTATCTCCGGCGGATTGATGGCCAATGGTCGCTTAGCGCAACGGCCGAGGAGGTGCGCCAGGAGTATGATCGATTGAGTCAGCGGCTGCGGTCCACGCCGATCGAAGGACTCCTTGATATGCCGCCGATGAGAGACCCGGACCGCTGCGCGACCATGGACGTGCTCACCGTGCTCACGTCTCCGGCGCTATTCACTGACTTGAATCTGTTCCGTCTCGTTGTCAGCCGGATGGCGACCCTTAGCCTCGGGCATGGCAACAACGATGGATCATGTCTTGCTTATGCGTGGCTGGGCGGCGTCCTGGGCACGTACCTCGGAGAATACCAGGCAGGGTTTAGTTTCGGCAGGCTTGGCCTGGATCTGGTCGAGAAACATGGGCTCGACCGCTTCAGAGCCCGCGTTTACCTCGTCTTTGCTGTCCATGTTGCTCAATGGACCCAGCCGTTGCAAATGTCTCGCGCCTTCCTAAGACGCGCCTTCGAGGTAGCGAAGGAGTCTGGCGACATCTCGTATGCAGCCTATAGCTGCATCGACTTGGTCACAAACCGTATCGCCACGTCTGATTTGCTCAGTGACGTCGAGCAAGAGGCCGATCGAGGGCTCGAATTCGCGCGCAAGGTCGGGTTTGGCCTTGCCAGCGATTGCATCGCCGGTCAGCTACAGCTTATCCGCATGCTCCGCGGACGGACTGCCAACTTCACTTCTTTCAATGACGCGGGGTTCGACGAAGGCCGCTTCGAGGAACGTCTCCTGAACAATCCCCAGCTGGCGATTGGCGCATGCTGGTATTGGATTCGCAAGCTGCAAGCCAGCGTCTACGCCAACAACGACGCATCTGCAATCGCGGCTATGTCGAAAGTTGCGCCGCTTATGTGGACGGCTCCAACGCAATTTGAGTTGGCGGAATACCATTTCTTCGGGGCGCTTGCCCGGGCTGCGCATTGCGACTTGGCCTCGGCTGAGGAGCGGCCGCAGCATTTGCAAGCGCTGGCCGATCATTACGAGCAGCTCGTGGTGTGGGCTAAGAACTGTCCGGCAACTTTCGCCAACCGAGCGGCACTGGTTGGGGCCGAAATCGCGCGCCTCGAAGGCCGCGAGCTGGATGCGTTGCGTCTCTACGAGGAGGCCATCAGGCTTGCGCGCAACGAGGGTTTTATCCAGAACGAAGGCTTAGCCCACGAGCGCGCTGCATGGTTTTGCGGGGCACGCAACTTTCAAACGAGCGCTGACGCTCATCTGAAAAACGCCCGTCGATGCTTCATGAGCTGGGGCGCGGACGGAAAGGTGCGACAACTCGATCAGCTCTATCCCCACCTCAGCCAAGCAGCGGTTGCATCCGATCCAACCTCGACAGTCGGGGCGGCCGTGGAACGGCTTGATCTCGCGACGGTCATCAAGGTATCGCAAGCGGTGTCGAGCGAGATCATGCTAGACAAGCTGCTCGACACGCTCATGCGCGCCGCCCTCGAGCATGCCGGGGCTGGGCGTGGACTAATGATCCTGCTGCGCGGGGATGAGCGGCGGATCGCGGCGGAGGCGATCACGAGCGGCGACACTGTCACGGTGCAGCTGCGCGACGAGACTGCGACCGCGGCCGGGTTGCCGGAGTCGGTCCTCCACTATGTCCTGCGCACCCGGGAGATCGTGATTCTCGAAGACGTCGCCGCTGAGAATCCGTTTTCAGCGGACACCTACCTCCGCGAGCAGCAACCTCGTTCGATCCTCTGCCTACCGCTGATCAATCAGGCCAAGCTCATCGGGGTTCTGTACCTGGAGAACGAGCTCGCTTCCCACGTCTTTGCGCCCGCCCGGGTCGTGGTGCTGAAGCTTCTTGCCTCTCAGGCGGCGATCGCGCTGGACAACACCCATCTCTACCGGGATCTGGCGGAACGCGAGGCGAAGATCCGGCGGCTGGTGGAAGCCAACATTATCGGCGTCTTCGTTGGGGACTTCGATGGTCGGATTCTCGAGGCCAATGACGCGTTTCTCCGGATCGTCGGATACGACCGCGAGGACCTCGCGGCGGGCCGCATCAACTGGAAGGATCTGACCCCCCGGGACTGGCGCGAGCGCGACGCACAATGGATCGAAGAGCACAAACGGACTGGGGTCCGGCTGCCGATTGAGAAGGAATACTTCCGGAAAGACGGGCGCCGAGTCCCCATTCTGCTGGGCTCGGCGACGGTCGAAGACGGAGGAAACCAAAATGTCACTTTCGTGCTCGATTTGAGCCAGCGCAAGCAGGCGGAAGCAGAGGCGCGCGAGAGCGAGCAGCGCTACCGCGAGACCCAGACGCTGCTGGCGCATGCGAACCGCGTCGCGACGATGGGGCAGCTCACGGCTTCAATCGCCCACGAGGTGAACCAGCCGATCACGGCTACGGTCACCAACGCTCAGGCGGCGTTGCGCTTTCTCAGCGCTCCCCGGCCGGACCTGGACGAGGTCCGGGAATCGCTCGACTGCATTGTCAAAGACGGCGACCGGGCAGGCGCCGTCCTCGGTCGGATTCGCGCTCTCATCAAAGGGGCGCCGCCCCGCGATGAATGCGTGGAAATCAATGCGGCGATCCGCGAGGTGATCGAGCTTACCCGCAGCGAAGCGATGAAGAACGGCGTCCTGGTGCAGACGGAACTCGTCGATGGCCTGCCGGCGGTCCGAGGAGATCGGGTCGAATTGCAACAGGTGATCCTCAACCTGATCCTCAACGCCCTCGAGGCGATGAGCGCAATGAGCGAAAGGTCGCGGGAAGTACTGGTCAGCGCCGGGACAACCGAGGCGGGCGACGTGCTCGTCGCCGTGCGCGACTCGGGTCCGGGACTGACGCCGACTGCACCGGAGGACCTCTTCAG